>SVPL01000023.1 GCA_015065925.1 Oscillospiraceae bacterium | reverse complement strand
AAATTATTCGATGGTTTAGATATGATGGTGGGATTGCACTATCAAGGTCCATTTATAGACTATATTGAAATTTTTAGACCGCTCGAATATTATAACTCGCCTAATTTTGATATAAAAGAATCCTATGTGGAAATTCATGATGCTGTTTCTTCTTGCTATGGGCAACCACAAGCAAAAAAGCCTGCCTATTTATCAGGTTATCCGTCTGAAAGATGGCTTGGAAGAAATTTTGTAATAGACCATAGCATTTGTGAGCGATTCGGTTTAGAAGAACATCTTTCTTTTAGATTTATAAAACCATAATGTAAATCCTCGGTTTTCAGGCACATTTCATTCGTGTTATTAAGTTCGAACTACCCAAACAAAAATCCGCTCACGAAAGTGGACGGATTTTCGCCCCAATATTCTTTATTCTTTTTTTTATTCTTTAAAAGCCAACAACCACCCTTTTCATTACGAATTGGGTGGTTATTTTTATATGTTTATTTTACATATTTATCAATATAATTTTTAACCTCTACCACGCTGCTGTTAAGGCGAGAATCCTCTGCGGCAAAGACTATCATATGGTTTTTGGTGGAAATTTCAATTTCGCTTACCTCTGAGGCGTCAATTTCGCCCATAATGTATTTGTAAAGGTCGATTATAATTCCGTCATCACCGCCGCCGTGACCACCTAAAATACTGTCACCAACATTGGAATAATCTATATCAAGGCATTTTTTCTCATTAGTTGCAAAATCGTAAAACTCAAATGCTTCTTTGGCGGGTTTTTTCATATCGGCTACCAAATCACCCTTGGTACCCATAATTCTAATTCTTCTGCCGCCCATAGCAAAGGCGCTCATTGTCATAGAAATAAGGGTGCCGCCCTCAAACTGCATATTAACGGTTTGATGGTCTACAACATCATTATCGCACTTGTAAACGCACTTGCCGTACTGAGTTTCTCTAAGAGCCTTTAAAACCTCGCAGTCGGTGTCCTTGCCTGCCGGCTTTTCGGTTGCCGCACCGCGGAACCAATGATTTCCTTTAGCGTCGTAATAAAGCTTCATTGCGTTATAGGGGCAGTTTTCACTTGCGGGACAGCCGTCAATGCAGCGCTCGGGAGAGCCTTCGGGGGCATTTTCTTTTTTAAAGTGCATTGTGGAGCCAAAGGACTGAATTTTCTCACAGCTTTTGTTCAAAAGCCACTGTAAAATATCTATATCGTGACAGCATTTTTGAAGTAGCATAAAGGAGCTTCTTTCTGAGTTTCCCCAGTTACCGCGCACAAAGCTGTGGCTTTGATGCTCGTTGCCGACTCCTTCAATATGCTCAATGTTCACAATTTCGCCCAAAACACCGTCGTTTATAAGCTTTTTAAGTGTTTTAAAGAAGGGGGTATAGCGAAGAACGTGGCAAACCATAACCTTGCGGCCGAGCTCCTTTGCCCTTTGGTTTATAAGGGCACACTCCTCGGGAGTGGGGGCGGCGGGTTTTTCCAAAAGCAAATCGTAGCCTAGCTCCATTGCCTTTATGGCGGGTTCGGTGTGCATTCTGTCCATTGTGGAAATTATGGCAATATCGGCAAATCTGGGAACTGCCAAAATATCCTCCCAAGTGGTAAAGCAGTTTTTATCCTCAATTTCGTGCTTTTCTTTTATGTAATCGCGACGGTCGTCAATGGGCTCGGCAACGCCAACAACCTTAAACTTTTCGGGTACCTTGTGCATAATGTTGGTGTAGGTTTGACCTCTGCCGCCTGCACCGATAACTATTACCTTAAGCTGTTTGTTTTCCATTGTTAAAACCTCTCTTTTAAAATATTATAATTTCAAAGATTTGCGTGGTTGACAGAAGGTGATAAAAGTAGTATAATCACCTTGACAACTAGATTTTATAATTTATTTCAAGAAATGTATATATGAGAATATATAATTAATCTTTGATTTTATATACTTTTTAAAATGGGGGATGGGTTTATGCATCGCGTGCTTAAAATAAAAAACAATCCTGAAATTACCGATATTTATACCGCCTTCAGTCAGGAATTTGGGCCTCAGTTCCGCTTTAGGGGGGAGACACACGATTTTTGGGAGCTTGTTTGCGTTACCGAGGGGCAGATAAGTGTGGCGGCAGACAGTAAAATTTTTACCCTTAAAAAAGGTCAGGCAATACTTCACAGTCCAATGCAGTTTCACAACATCACCGCAATGGGTAGCGGTTCTTCATCTATTACCGTATTCTCCTTTTCGGGCAATAACATTCCTCATCTTGAAAACAAGGTTGTTGAAATAGGCAATTTTTCAAGGGTAAAACAGCTTTTGGAGCTTGCAAGAAAGCACTTTGTAATAAGGCATCATTTCAGCATAAAGGAGCCAAAGCAAAAGGGTAGCGCCCATTTGCTTTATGTTAAAAGGCTGGAGCTTTTTTTACTTGAGCTTGCCGAGGGCTATGGTACAAACAGCAGTAAGCTTTCCAAGGGTGCCGAAAACTACGCCTTTATAATAAAAACCATTAACAATAATATAGAAAAGCGACTTTCGGTTACCGACCTTGCCGCCCTGTGCAATATGAGTGAAATAAATCTTCAAAAAACCTTTTCTCACTATGCGGGGGTAGGAATTATGGAGTATTTTAACCGTATAAAAATGCAAAGAGCCGCCCAGCTTTTAAACGAAGGACATTCGGTAAAGCAGGCGGCACTGCAGGTGGGATTTCACGACCAAAATTACTTCAGCACTGTTTTTAAGCGAATAACAGGGCATACGCCAAGCAGATATAAGTTAAAAACAGAAGATGATGTGAAATAATATTAAACTGAAAATTGAAAAAGCCTCTATTAAGGATTATTCTGTGCCAATTCCAATTTCTGCGCCGTAATTCCAAACCAAAAGGCGCCATTTGTTGCCGTCAAATTCCAAAACAACTATGTTGCAGTTGGGGCAGTGTATGGCGTCACGGTCTAAATTAGCTGATAAAATGTAGCCTGTGACAATGGTAATAAGTCCCGCGTGGCAAAAGGCGGCAACATTTTGGACGGGCTTTGACTCAAGCTCCTTTAAAAATTCGCAAAAGCGTTTTATAACATCCTTTTTATTTTCGCCGCCGTAGGGGGAATAATCAAAGCTTTGGCGATTTTTATGTAGCTCTATTGCAAACTCATCATTATCGCCCTTTGGAACATAATAGGGTCGATTTTCCAAATCACCTATGGCGATTTCTCTAAGCTTTGGGGTTATAATGGGCTTTGCGTTGGGCATAGCCGTGAAGCAGGTGTCAAGCGCTCTGGTTAAATCGCTTGAATAAACTGCGTCAAATTTAATTTTTTCAAGTACGGAGCGAATGGCCTTGGCTTGCTCTATTCCCAAAGGGGTAAGCTCTGGATTGCATTGCCCTGAATAATGTCTGTTAAGATTGTTTTCGCTTTCACCGTGTCTAATTAAAAAAAGTTTCATTTCAATCACCAAGCTTTAGCTAATTTATTTATTACAATTATTATAACAGATGCTTTGAGGTAAATCAATTGGAAGTTAATTAAAATAAAGAAAAAAATTAAATTTCCCTCTTGACAAACGGTGGGGTTTGTGGTATTATAATCTGCGACAATAAAGCAGAACAGACCGAATCGTTCTCACCCCCAAGGCTTACTAAAGGGGTTAATAAGGCTTAAAATCCCGCTTTTTTGGGGTTATTGGCTTATTATGTTTTTACGCACGAACGGTCTATTTGGCTGTTCGTGCTTTCAGTTTTTGGAGGTGCTTATTATCAGCATTAAAGAGTTAACCATCAATGAGGACATTGAAGCAAAGGAAGTCCGCGTAATTGATACCGACGGTTCACAGCTCGGCGTTATGGAAATTTCCAAGGCTATTGAGGCTGCTTACAGCAAGGATTTAGACTTGGTTTGTATGTCACCCAACACCGATCCCGTAGTTTGCAAAATTATGGATTACGGCAAGTACCGTTTCGATCAGGCAAAGCGCGAAAAGGAGTCCCGTAAAAATCAAAAGGTTGTTGAAATGAAGGAAATTCGTTTAGGTCTTGCGACCGACACCCACGATTTTGAAACAAAGGGCAATCACGCAAAACGCTTTTTGCAGGACGGACACAAGGTAAAGGTTTCTATTCGTTTCCGCGGTAGAGAGCTCGGTCATCCCGAAATTGGCATTGAAAATATGGAAAGATTTGCCGTTTACTGTTCGGATGTTTCGGTTGTGGAAAAGCCCGCTAAGATGGAAGGCAGAAATATGCTGATGTTCTTAGCACCTAAGCCAACAAAGTAATTTAATAAAAGTTTTTTAAGGAGGACTTTAAAATGCCTAAGATCAAAACTCATAGCGGCGCAAAAAAACGCTTTAAGCTTACCAAAACCGGCAAGGTAAAGCGCGCACACGCTTACAAATCTCACATTCTTAACAAGAAGACAACCAAGCGTAAGAGAAATTTACGCAAGACCGTAGTTGCCAACGTTACCAATGTTGCAGCGGTCAAGAAAATGATTCCTTATAAATAAGAAGTAACAACGGAGGTAACTGAAAATGGCTCGTATTAAAGGCGCTATGATGACGCGCAAAAGAAGAAAAAAGGTTTTAAAGCTTGCTAAGGGTTATTTTGGTGCAAAGCACAGATTATTTAAAACCGCTAAAGAGGCTGTTATGAAATCGGGCAATTATGCCTATATCGGCCGTAGACTTAAAAAGCGTGATTTCCGTCGTTTGTGGATTACCCGTATTTCTGCCGCTGCTAAAATGAACGGTATGAACTACTCCACATTTATGAACGGTCTTAAAAAAGCCGGCGTAGAAATGAACCGTAAAATGCTTGCAGACTTAGCTGTTAATGATGCAAACGGCTTTGCCACTCTTGTAACTACCGCTAAGAAAGCTCTTGAAAAATAATTTTTTATCGCCCGGGATAACATCCTTCTCGGGCGGTTTTGTTTTTTTATAAATACCAAAAAGCAAATGCTAAAAGGGGTGAAAACGGTATGATAACTTCAAAGGACAACGCTAGAATTAAAAGGGTGGCTGCCCTTTGTTCATCGGCAAAAAAGCGAAAAGAGGAAGGGGTATTCCTGCTTGAAGGAACCCGTCTTTGCTCCGAGGCGCTTAGAGAGGATATTGAGGTTTTGGAGGTTTTTTATACCTCCTCTGTTTTAAAATCCGATGCTGAGCTTGTGGGTAAACTCTGTGAAATTTCTTCTTTTTCTGATGAGGTAAGCGATACCGTTTTTGCAAAAATGTCAGACACCTGTTCCCCACAGGGTGTATTGCTCACGGCGCGTTTTAAGGGCGAAATTTCCATACCCCAAAACGGCAAGTTTATAGCCTTTGAAAGGGTGCAGGATCCCTCAAATTTAGGGGCGGCATCACGCACCGCTGAAGCCTTGGGCTTTGCGGGAATAATATTGTCCGGGGAGTCGGCAGATCCTTATTCTCCTAAGTCGCTTCGGGCATCTATGGGGGCGCTTTTGCGTATTCCGATATTTGTTACGAAGGATTTTTTATCAACCGTAACCTACTACAAAAACCGTGGCTTTAAGGTTAGCGGAACGGTGGTGGATAGCTCTGCAACACCCATAAATGAGGTTGGCTTTGGTGAGAACGAAATTGCCATAATCGGCAATGAGGCGAATGGTATGAGTGAGAGTGCAAAAGCGGTTTGTGACAGGCTTGTTACAATTCCAATGGCGGGTAGGGCTGAATCATTAAACGCAGGTGCCGCCGCGGCTATTATTATGTGGGAGATGTGCCGATGAGTAGTAAAATTCCCTTTACAAAAGAGTTTGGTTATATAAGGCTTTCCCAAATTTTAAAGCCGGGAAGCAATAAACTAAACGATATTATGGATGAGCTTGAGGATATTGAACGAGTTAATTCTCTAACCCTAAAGCAGTGGATAGAAAGCAGACTTTTAAGCACCTCTGAGCTTGCCAGAATAGAGCGTATATCCAACGACCGTATTTATGATATTATTAAGTATTGTAAATTCAATAACATACGCATTATCACACCGGAGGATGCAGAATATCCCGTAAATTTAAGGTATATTGAAAATCCACCCGTCTGCCTTTATGCCCGCGGTAAAAGCTTAGATAGCACCGCGCCGTCCATTGGTATTGTAGGTGCAAGAAAATGCACTGAATTTGGCAGTAAGGCGGCATATTCCCTTGGCGCAAAGCTTGCGCTTGCAGGCTTTACCGTAATAAGCGGTGGCGCAGTAGGTGTGGACGGTATGGCACACGCAGGTGCTATGAATGTGGGTGGAAATACAGTGGTTGTTCTTGGCTGTGGATTAGACAGTCACTATTTAATGGTGCAGGATTCACTAAGAAAAAAGGCTGAGCAGTACGGTACTGTAATATCGGAGTTTGAACCAAAAACTCCCGCAACCCGTTATACATTTCCTATCCGCAACCGAATTATATCGGCTTTGTCTTGCGGTGTGGCGGTAATTGAAGCAGGGCGAAAAAGCGGTGCTTTGATTACGGCTACATATGCAATGGAGCAGGGAAAAGAAATCTTTGCAATGCCGGGCAACATAAACGAAAAGCAGTACGGCGGAACAAATGATTTACTTCGCGATGGCGCAACGCCTTTGCTTGAGGTGAACGATATTATTCAGGTATATATAAGTCGTTTTCCGGATAAACTTAAAACGGGCGGGGAGATAACTCCTGAAGTCAAGCGCGGATATTATGAAGAAGCGGCGAGATTAGGCGCGAGCCCTAAGAAAAGCAATAATTTAAATGCAGATATTGTAAAGTCGGAGTCAACTCCCAAAAATGCACAAAAAACAGTGGCAGAAAAGCCCCAAAAAAAGGAACCTTTAAGCACCGACCTTTCGAAAATGGGCTGCTCTGAAAATGCTAAAAAAATTTACTTATCTTTTAACGAGAATATAGAGTTTTCTGATGTTTTATCAGAAAAAAGCGGAATAAATGGCGGTGAGTTTATTGCCGCTATCACCGAGCTGGAGCTTTTTGGCTTTGTTAAGGCTGTTCCGGTTGGTCGCTATGAAAAAATTAAATAATTAGATTTTAGTAATTAAGAATGGAATGATTAAATGTCAAAGTTGGTTATTGTTGAGTCACCCTCAAAAATCAAAAGCATAAAAAAATATCTTGGAAGCAGTTATACAGTTATGGCGTCCAAGGGGCATATTCGTGATTTACCTAAATCAACTCTTGGTGTGGATATTGAGCACGATTTTAGACCGCAATATGTAAATATGTCCGATAAAAAAGAGCTTATTAAGGAGCTTAAAGCCGCTGCCGCAAAAAGTGATTTTGTTTACCTTGCAACCGACCCCGACCGCGAGGGTGAGGCAATTTCCTGGCATCTTGCTCAGATTTTAAAGCTGGATATGAACAATGAAAACCGAGTGTGCTTTAATGAGATTACAAAAACAGGTATAAAAGCGGGTATGGCAAATCCACAAAAAATTAATTTGGATTTGGTGGATGCACAGCAGGCTCGCCGCGTACTGGACAGAATAGTTGGTTACAAGCTTAGTCCCTTCCTTTGGAAAAAGGTTAAAAGAGGTCTTTCGGCTGGTCGTGTTCAGTCGGTTGCACTTCGCCTTATTGTGGATAGAGAGCGCGAAATAGAAGCCTTTATCCCCGAAGAATATTGGAGCATAGAAGCCGTTTTTGCAAAGGATAACGGTATCTTTAGTGCTCATTTTCACGGCACTGCAGACGGTAAAAAATTGAGTATTGCCAACGAGCAAGAGGTAAATAAAATCCTTGATGATTTAGTTGGCGCAGATTATACGGTAAGCGAGGTTAAAAAGACAAAGCGCAAAATTCAACCCGCCCCTCCCTTTATAACCTCCACAATGCAACAAGAGGCGTCCCGAAAATTGGGCTACACAGGTCAGCGCACAATGAAGGTTGCCCAACAGCTTTATGAAGGTGTTTCGGTTGAGGGTAATCCTGTCGGTCTTATCACCTATATGCGTACCGACTCCCTTAGAATTTCTGAGGAGGCAAGAGCCGCGGTAAACGCTTTTGTAAAAAGAGAATACGGCGATAATTATCTTCCCGAAAAGCCAAGATATTTTAAAAGTAAGGCATCTGCTCAGGACGCTCACGAGGCTATTCGTCCTACTGATGTGGAGCTTACCCCCGCAAGAGTGCGTGACGCCCTTACTGATGAGCAGTTTAAGCTTTATTCCCTTATTTGGAGCCGTTTTGTTTCCAGCTTAATGGCTGAGGGTATAAATGATGTTGTGTCCATAGACATTACTGCAAATAAATATATGTTCAAGGCAAGTGAAACCACCCTTTATTTTGACGGTTTTACAAGGCTTTATCAAGAGGGCAAGGATACGGTTGATGAAGAAAAAAATGATAAGCTTCCTCCCCTTAAAAAGGGTGATGCAGTAGAGAATAAATCCCTTGAACCCAAGCAGCATTTCACTCAGCCACCCGCCCGTTATAACGAGCCTACCCTTATTAAGGCTCTTGAGGAAAACGGTATAGGAAGACCTTCTACCTATGCCCCCATTGTAAGCAATATTCTTTCAAAGGATTATATTGAGCGTGTTCAAAAAGCCTTTAAGCCTACCGCCCTTGGTATGGTTGTTACCGACCTTTTGAAGGAGCGCTTTGAAAAGATTGTTGATGTTAAATTTACTGCGGGTATGGAAGAATCCTTGGATGAAATCGAACACGGCAATTCAAAATGGCAAAAGATATTAGAGGATTTTTATAACGACTTTGAAAACAGTCTTAATCAAGCCGAAAGTGAGCTTGAAGGTCAAAAGCTAAAGGTTCCCGAGGTGGAATCGGATGAGGTTTGTGAGCTTTGCGGAAGAAAAATGGTTATAAAAAGCGGTAGATTTGGCAAATTTCTTGCCTGTCCCGGCTTCCCCGAGTGCAAAAACGCAAAGCCCTTGCCCGAGGATGAGGTTAAGGAGCCCTGCCCCAAATGTGGCTCTAAGCTTGTTAAAAAGCGTTCCAAAAAGGGCAAAACCTTCTACGCTTGTGACAGCTATCCCGAGTGTGATTTTGCCGCCCCCGGTATTCCAACGGGCGAGGTTTGTGAAACCTGCGGTAGCTTTATGCTTAAGGGTACCCGTGGCAGAACCTATTGTATAAACAGTGATTGTCCCACAAGGGTAGAGGGCAGAGAAAAGGCGGCGGCTAAGAAAAAAACCACCGCTAAAAGGTCTACTGCAAAAAAATCCACTACCAAAAAATCAGCCTCTAAGGGTAAAAAAGATGAATAATGTTAATGTAATAGGCGCAGGTCTTGCGGGATGTGAAGCAGCTTTCTACTTGGCTGAAAGGGGCATTAAGGTCACCCTTTACGAGATGAAGCCTACCAAAAAATCCCCCGCCCATAAATCAGATTTATTTGCCGAGCTTGTTTGTTCAAACTCCCTTAAAGCCGCAAGAATAGAATCGGCGGCAGGTCTTTTAAAGGAAGAAATGCGCCGCTTAGGTTCAATTTGTTTAGAATCGGCAGATAAATTTGCCGTTCCCGCAGGGGGAGCATTGGCGGTGGAAAGAAACGGCTTTTCTGAGTATATAACCCAAAAAATCAAAAGCCACCCTAATATAGAAATTAAATATGAAATTGTAGAAAAAATCCCTACCGATGGCGTTACAATTATTGCCACAGGTCCCCTTACCGATGACGCTTTGGCAGAGGATATAAGAAAAACCTTGGGTAGCGAATACCTGAACTTTTTTGATGCCGCCGCCCCTATTGTTTCGGGGGATAGCATAGATATGAATTCGGCATTTTACCAAAGCCGTTACGATAAGGGCGAGGGTGACGATTACATAAATTGCCCTCTTAATAAAGCGGAGTATGAGGCTTTTCATTCGGCTTTAATTTCGGCAGAAAGGGCGCCTTTAAAGGATTTCGAGGGCGATGTGACGGTCTATGAGGGATGTATGCCTATTGAAATTTTGGCATCCCGCGGTACCGATGCAATTCGTTTTGGTCCTATGAAGCCGGTAGGTCTTACCGATCCCAATACAGGGCACAGACCTTGGGCGGTTTTACAGCTTAGAAAAGAAAACTGCGAGGGCAGTATGTACAATCTTGTGGGATTTCAAACCAACCTTAAATTCGGTGAGCAAAAAAGGGTGTTTTCTATGATTCCCGCCCTTAAAGATGCAGAATTTATGCGTTACGGCGTTATGCACCGCAACAGCTTTATAAATTCACCTCAGCTTCTTAGTAAAAATCTTTCGCTAAAAACCAACCCCAATGTATTTTTCGCAGGTCAGCTTTCGGGTGTGGAGGGGTATATGGAATCTGCTGCATCGGGAATTTTAGCGGCAATAAATGTTTTTGCCTATTTAAGCGGCAAAAATCCCCTTATTCTTCCCACAACCACAATGCTTGGCGCAATAGTGAATTATATTACCGATCCCCATACCAAAAAATTTCAACCTATGGGGGCGAATTTCGGTCTTTTACCACCCCTTGAAACCCGAATACGCGATAAAAAAGAACGTTATGGTCTTTTGGCAAAAAGAGGTCTGGAGAATTTTGAAAAGACAGTAAAGGAATGGATTTTTTAGCGGACAGAGGACGCCTGTCCCTACAATAATCTCGTAGATTATAGAATTAAAAAGGAAGAAAAAATATGAAAATAATTGTAGATGCTTTTGGCGGAGATAACGCGCCTTTATCGGTTTTAGAGGGCGCTTCTCTTGCTGTAAAAGAATATGGTGTTGAAGTCTTGCTTTCGGGTGACGAAGCCAAGATTAAAGAGTGTGCGACTGAGAATAACATCTCCTTAGAGGGTATGGAAATACTTCAGGCAGATGATATTATGGATATGCACGACGACCCTACTGAAATTATAAAATCCAAAAAGGGTACCTCTATGGCGGTTGGTCTTAAAGCCCTTGCCGACGGTGAAGGTGACGCTTTTGTTTCGGCAGGTAGCACAGGCGCCCTTGTAGTAGGCGGCTCTTTAATCGTTAAAAGAATTAAGGGCGTTAAAAGGGTGGCACTTGCTTCCTTTATCCCAGGTAAAAATGGCAACTACCTTATGCTTGACATCGGTGCAAATGCCGATTGCCGTCCTGAAATGCTTTATCAGTTTGGTATTATGGGCTCGGTTTATATGGAAAAGGTAGATGGTAGAAAAAATCCCACCGTAGGACTTCTTAATATTGGTACAGAGGACACAAAGGGTTCGGAGCTTTACAAGGAAAGCTACGCTCTTTTAAAGGATGCCCCCGTGAATTTTATAGGCAATGTGGAATCCCGCGAAATTCCTAAGGGTGAGGTGGATGTTGTTGTTACCGACGGATTTACGGGTAACATTGCCCTTAAACTCATTGAGGGTGTTAGTCTTACAATGTTCTCAATGATTAAAAATGTGCTTTACAAGAATTTAAAAACAAAAATTGCCGCACTTATGATAAAAAAAGGTCTTTATGAAATAAAGGCTAAATCCGACTATACCGAAATCGGCGGCGCACCCTTGCTTGGTACTCGTAAGCCTGTTTTTAAGGCTCACGGCTCCTCAAACGGCAAGGCTATTAAAAATGCTATCGGCAAGGCGGCGGCTTTTGCGGGTAACGGCGTTATCGAAAAAATTTCGGGTAGTCTTGCAGAATAAAAACTACTATTTTCTAGGATGTAAATGTTATGGAACGGTTAGAAAAAAACTTAAAATACACATTTAAAAATAAAGAACTGCTTAAAAATGCACTTGCTCATTCCTCTTATGCTAATGAGAAAAAGGGAAGCGCAACCTCTAACGAAAGATTGGAATTTTTGGGTGATTCGGTGCTTTCAATTGTGGTTTCGGAGCATATTTATAAAAACTTTCCAAATCTTCCCGAAGGTCAGCTTACACGCCTTCGCGCCTCTTTGGTATGCGAAAAAACCCTTTGCGGATTTTCAAAAAAGCTGGAGGTAGGGGATTTTCTGCTTTTGGGAAAGGGAGAGAAGGCTAACGGCGGCGCCACCCGACCTTCCATTTTGGCAGATGCCTTTGAAGCTATTTTGGCGGCAATCTACCTAGATGGCGGTATGGAGCCTGCAAAAAAGCACGTTTTAAGATTTATACAAAGTGAGCTTTCCCATTTAGAGGGCGAAAACTTTAAGGATTACAAAACCGAGCTTCAGGAGATTATTCAGCGTAATCCCGAAGAAAAATTAACATATGTTTTAATTGGGGAATCGGGTCCTGACCACGATAAATCCTTTACAGTTGAGGTGCATCTTAATTCAAATGTAATTGGCGAGGGCACGGGACACAGTAAGAAAAACGCCGAACAAGCGGCGGCTAAAAAGGCATTAGAGCTTATGGGAATTGAGTTATGAGGCACGGTAATATCTCGGTTTTTGTGCCTCATATAGGTTGCCCTAATAAATGTAGCTTTTGTAATCAAAACACAATTACAGGCGAAAATATTTCGCCAACAAAATACGATGTTGCAAAGGCGGTGGAAACCGCCGCGGCACATCCAAATTATAATCCCCAAAATACCGAGCTTGCCTTTTTTGGTGGTAGCTTTACGGCTATTCAAAAAGATTATATGCTGGAACTGCTTGATGCGGGCTATGAATATGTTAAAAATGGTACCATTTCGGGCATTCGTATTTCCACCCGCCCCGATGCCATAACCCCTGAAATTTTAGATATTTTAAAGGAAAACGGGGTAACGGCAATCGAACTTGGGTGTCAAAGTCTTGACGATGGGGTTTTAAGATTAAATCACCGCGGACATACCGTAAAAGACGTTGAAAAAGCATCAGCCTTAATAAAGCAGTACGGCTTTTCTTTAGGACTTCAAATGATGACGGGGCTTTATGGTGATACGGACGAAAAGGCAATAGCAACCGCTAAAAAAATAATAGCACTGGGCGCAGATACCGTAAGAATTTATCCTACCTTATTGCTAAAAGATACCTACCTTTATTCCCTTTATAAAAAGGGCGAGTACGCGCCCCAAAGCTTAGAGCAGGCGGTAGAGCTTGCGGCCGAGCTTTTAATACTTTTTGAAAATTCAAATGTTAATGTAATTCGTGTGGGACTTCACACCGTAGAGGTTGAGGGATTTGTGGAAGGTCCGTGGCATCCCGCCTTTGGTGAACTTTGTAAAAGTCGGGTATTGCTCAAAAAGGTTTTAAAAATTATCGAGGATAAAAAAACACCTAAAGGTGATATTGTAATAACCGTACCCAAGGGAAAAATCTCTGCTATGACAGGTCAAAAGAGAGGGAATATTTTAATACTTGAAAATATGGGTTATAAACCTAAAATTACCGAAGGCGAAAATTTTTCGGTAGAATAGATTTTTTAAAATGCAAAATTGTTTTAACCTATAAATTGAAATTTGAAACGCGTGGCGTTTCAAAAATGCTGAATGCAGAATTATGAACGCTGAATTTCTTCTTGACCGATAAATTGGGGGTTATTGCACAAATTGGCGAATTACACCGTAGGGAACGACCAATGTGTCGTTCCTAAAAAATGTGGTAATTATACGGAACGACACATTGGTCGTTCCCTACGCGTTTGAAAGGCGTTTCGCCTTTCAAACTACAATTTATCATTTATTAAAAAATTTGATTTTTTAATAAATTTGTAGTATAATACTAAGTTAGAGAAATATTTAAAAAGGAGTATTCCGGTGAGAATAGAATCTATTGATATTGTTGGCTTTAAATCCTTTGCCGATAAAACAACCCTTAAATTCGGTCGCGGTCTCACAGCCGTTGTAGGCCCTAACGGAAGCGGTAAAAGTAACGTTTCGGATGCCGTGCGTTGGGTACTTGGTGAACAGTCTACAAAAAGTCTTCGCGGTACCAGTATGGAGGATGTTATCTTCAGCGGTACGGCAAAGCGTAAGGCTCACGGTTTTTGTGAGGTAACCATTCATTTTGATAATGCCGACAGAGGTCTTAATTTTAATGAGGACAAGGTGTCGGTTACACGCCGTTATTATCGCTCACACGAAAGTGAGTATGCAATAAACGGTGTTTCGGTGCGTCTGCGTGACGTTCACGAGCTTTTTATGGATACAGGTCTTGGCCGTGACGGTTATTCTATGATTGGTCAGGGTAAAATAGATAATATTGTTAGCACTAAGTCAAACGAGCGCCGCGATATTTTTGAGGAGGCTTCGGGTATTTCCCGCTACCGCTACCGCAAAATAGATGCCGAGCGCAAGCTGGCTGCCGCCGATGAAAACCTTATTCGTCTGCACGATATTTTGGACGAGCTTAAAAGCCGCGTCGGCCCCTTAAAGGAGCAATCGGAAAAGGCTGAAAAATTCCTTGTTTTGGCAGAGGAGAAAAAACAGCTTGAAATCGGTCTTTGGCTTTATATGCTGGAGGCTTCAAAAGAGGCTTTCCGCAAGCAGGAGAGCAAAATTGCCATTGCCGCCGAGCAATACCGTCAAATTGAGGAGCAATTAACCGACTTTGATGCCACAATGGAGAAAAATTCTGCCGAGCTTGTCAGCGTTACTATGGCGGTGGATGAGCTTAAAGCAGGTATTGCATCTTTAGAGGAGCAGATTGCCCGTACCGAGGGTTACATAAATGTTGCCAAGGCAAATATTGAGCATAATAATGAAAATATTGCCCGATTGGAAAGTGAAAAATCGGGACTTTTAAAGTCGGATGAGGACGCCCTCAATGAGGCAAAAAATAAAGAGACAGAAATTGAAAATCTAAAGCAAAAAAGCGCAGAGATAGAAAAAACCGTTGCAGAGGTAAGTGAAAAGCTTTCCTCCCTTATTCAAAACAGTGAAAATATATCCCGTAGCTTAGAGAAAAAGGCTATGGAGCTTAATGAAATTTCTCTAAAGCTTTCGGATTATCGCGTTAGCGAGGTAACCTCCCGTTCATCAATAGCCGAAATTGCCGCCCGCGAGGGAACAATAGCAGAGGCTGTTTGTGAGCGTCAGGAGGAAATAAAAGCCCTTGAAAAGGAAATGTCTGAGCTTAAAGTGGATTTGGATAGAGCCAATGATATTATCACCTCTACCGATAATACTATTAAGGGCTATGAAATGCGTTTGGAGAGCCGCAAAAAAGCGGTGGATGAGCAAAAGGCTGAAATTGACAGTTTAAATTTAGATATTGCCGAAAAGCGCCGTCGCGCAGGTATTTTAGAAGATTTGCAGAAAAATATGGAGGGCTATCAGTTCTCTGTAAAGGCGTGTGTTGCCGAGGCGGAAAAGGGTAGACTAAGCGGTATTCACGGCCCTGTTATGGACCTTATAAAGGTGCCTAAGGAATATTCCGTTGCTATTGAAATTGCCCTTGGTGCCGCAGGTCAAAATATAGTTGTAGATAGTGATGGCGACGCTAAACGAGCCATTAAATTTTTAAAATCGGAAAACAAGGGCAGAGCCACCTTCCTACCTCTTACCGCCATAAAGGGTAGAGAATTTACCGAAAAAGGTCTTGATGACCAATACGGCTTTGTAGGTATGGCAGATGCTTTAATTCAGTACGACTCAAAATATAATGAAATTATTTCTTCCCTTCTTGGCAGAACGGTTATAGTTGAGGATATTGATGCCGCTGCAACCATTGCCAAAAAGTACGGTTATCGCTTTAAGGTGGTATCCCTTGACGGTCAGGTTGTAAATCAGGGTGGCTCCTTAACGGGTGGTTCCCTTGGTAAACATTCAGGTCTGCTTAGCCGTGCGGGAGATATAGAAAATCTTAAAAATCAGGCAAAGAAGTTAGAGCAAAAGCTTGCCGAAAAGCAGGAAAAATATGAAGCCGCCGTAAAGGCTCTTGCCGCGTCGGAAGCCGAGGTTACCGCAGTTCGCAGTGAGTCGGTTACTGCTACTGAGGATAAAATCCGTGTAGAGGGTGAAATCCGCAGAGTTTCTCAGCTTCTTGCCGCCGCTAAAATCACCCTTGCCGAGCTTGAGAAGGAAAGCAGTGAGTCTAAGGAGCGTACTCTCAGTCTTGAAAAATCGGCAAACGAAGCCGCCACTAAAATCACCGAGCTTGAAAAACAAGAAGCCGAAATTAAGGCTTTAATGGATGAAATGAACGGCGGTAGAGATGAAACTGCCGACGAAAGAGAGTCCTTAAGTGCAAAGCTTACCGAGCTCAGACTTTCTCTTGCCTCTAATGAAAAGGATATTGAAACCACCCAAAATGCCGTTGAAATTTTAAAAGCCGCAATGAGTGGCAGAGGTGAGCAGTCCCTTCAAATAGAAAGGGAGCTTTCTGAAGCAGTAGAAAAGGGCAAAGGCTATGAGGATGAGATTTTAAGACTACAGCAGGCTATTAACGATGCTAAAAATGAGGTTGCCCAGAAGCAAGCAGAGGTTGAAACTAAGCTTGAAAAGCGTCACGAAATTGAGGCATCCTCTACCAATCTTCGTCAAAGCGAAAAGGATAAAACTCTCGAGCGTGAGCGCGTAAACGGTGAACTTGAGCGCTTAAAGGCTAAAAAAGAGGCTATGACCGAGGAGCTTGATGAAATTGTAAGAAAGCTCTATGATGAATATGAGCTAACCCGCACCGAAGCCGAGTGTATGGGAATTGAAATTGATAATCCCGCCGAAGCCAAAAAATCGCTTGCCGAAACAAAGGCAAAAATCAAGGCGCTTGGCAATGTTAATGTTGCCGCAATTGAGGAATATAAAGAGGTTAGTGAGCGCTATGAATTCCAGTCGGCTCAGGTTGCCGATGTGGAAAACACCAAGGCGGAGCTTATTCGTCTTATTGGCGATTTAACCGAGCAGATGAAAACAATGTTCCTTAGCGGTTTTGAAAAAATCGGCGTAAACTTTACCAGAATATTTACCGAAATGTTTGGCGGCGGTCACGCAGAGCTTAAGCTTTCTGAACCTGATGATCCTCTCAACAGCGGTATTGATATTGTGGCAAAGCTACCGGGTAAAAATGTTCCCAGCTTGGATGTTCTGTCGGGCGGTGAAAAGGCGCTTATAGCCATTTCCATTTATTTTGCAATTATGCAGGTTAACGCACCCCCCTTCTGCTTCCTTGATGAGGTTGAAACCGCCCTTGATGATATTAATGTTGACCGCTTTGCAAACTATATGAAGCGTTCCGATTTAGATACCCAGTTTATTTGTATCACCCACCGTCGCGGTACTATGGAGGCGGCAGATATGCTTTACGGTGTTACAATGCAGGAGCGTGGTGTAACCAAGCTTATTCAGCTTGATGTTGCTCAGCTTGAAATGGATTTAAAATCACTTGAAAAATAATCTTTAAAGGAGAGTTCAAATGGGTTTATTCAGTAAAATTAAAAACGGACTCAAAAAAACCGGCGCAGGCTTTATGGAAAAGGTCGGCTCGGTGCTTAGCAGCTTCAGAAAAATAGATGAAGAACTCTTTGAGGAGTTAGAGGAAACCCTTATCCTTTGTGATATTGGTGCCGCTACATCGGTGAAAATCTGTGATATTCTTCGTGAAAGGGTTAAGGAACAAAAGGTTGACGATCCCACCCTTATTCGCGGTATGCTAAAGGATATTATTTTTGAAATGCTTAATGGAGATAATTCCTTGGATGTTGGCACAAGCCCTACCGTTATTATGGTTATTGGAGTAAATGGTGTCGGAAAAACCACCAGTATCGGTAAAATGGCGGCTAACTTTAAGGCTCAGGGCAAGTTGGTTGTTTTGGGTGCCGCCGATACCTTCCGCGCCGCCGCTATTGACCAGCTTGCCATTTGGGCAGACCGCGCAGGGGTACCTATGGTAAAAAGCGTAGAGGGCACCGACCCCGCCTCGGTTGTGTTTGACACAATGGCATCTGCCACCGCTAAAAAGGCTGATGTTATTATTTGCGATACCGCAGGAAGACTCCATAACAAGAAAAATCTTATGGATGAGCTTGCAAAAATGAACAGGGTTATTGATAAAAGCCTTGCAAACGGCAAAAAAGAAACACTTTTGGTGCTTGATGCCGCTACAGGTCAAAATGCCGTTAATCAGGCTCGTCAGTTTAGTGAGGTTACCGATATTACGGGAATTATCCTCACAAAGCTGGATGGTACTGCCCACGGCGGTGTTGTAATCACCATTATGGATGAATTGGGTATTCCCGTTAAGCTTATTGGCGTTGGTGAACAAATTGATGATTTAATGCCCTTTGATGCAAGAGAGTTTGCCGACGGACTTTTCCCCGACGAGGTATAATGAAAATGAAATTTATTTTAGCTACTAAAAATCTAAAAAAATTAAAGGAGCTTGAAAGAATTTTAACTCCACTCGGTCACGAGGTTTTATGTGAGCGAGATTTAGAAAAGCCTCTGCCCGAGGTAATCGAGGATGCCGATTCTTTTGAGGGTAACGCCCTTCTTAAAGCCCGTTCGGCAATGAAGGTTACAGGCCTTGCCGCAGTTGCCGATGATTCGGGACTTTGCGTTGACTTTTTAGATGGTGCTCCCGGTGTTTATTCGGCTCGCTATGCGGGTGAGGAGCAGGATGATGAGAAAAATAACGAAAAGCTTCTTAACGCATTAAAGGGACTCCCAAATGAAAAGCGCACAGCCCGTTATGTTTCGGCAGTTGCGGTGGTTTTCCCCGACGGCAGAGAGTTTACCGTCCGCGGCACCTGTGAGGGCTATATTGCCGACCACGAGGAGGGAAGCAACGGCTTTGGCTATGACCCTCTTTTTGTGGGTGAGCTTGGTTGCTTTGGGCTCCTCAGCGATGCCCAAAAGGACTCCATAAGTCACCGTGGCAGAGCTTTAGCCAAAATGGTTGAAGAATTAAACAAATACATTTAATACGAGGATAAATAATTATGTTAAACAGTAAACAAAGAGCAGAGCTCAGAGGTATGGCGAACTCCTTAGAGCCTATTTTTCAGGTAGGTAAGGGTGGCGTTAATGACCAGCTTATCCGTCAGGTAGATGAAACCTTGGAAAAAAGAGAGCTTATTAAGGTAACCGCCCTTGAAACCTCTCCCGAAAGCTCTCGCGAGGCGGCAGATAAAATTGCTGAAGCAGTAGGTGCCGATGTTGTTCAGGTGATAGGCAGAAAATTTGTGCTTTACAGAAAAAGCAAGGAAAATCAAAAGATATTCTTAAAGACTAAAAACAAGAAATAATATGAGTGATTTAAAAAAAATTGCCATTTTCGGCGGTACCTTCAATCCCCCTCACATTGGGCACAGTTTTATGCTAAAGGCAATTGCAAATCTACCCGAAATTGAAACGGTTTTGGTAATGCCCGCAAAAGCACCACCTCATAAATCGGGGGAAATTGCCTCCACTGAGGATAGAGTAAATATGTGCCGTTTGGCATTTGAGGGGTTACCCAAAACCGAAATTTCATTGGACGAGCTTTCGTTGGAGGGTAAAAGCTATACCGTAAAAACCCTTGAATATTTAAGGGAAAAAGGCATAAAAAATCCCGTTTTGGTAATAGGCGCCGACAGCTTTATTAATTTTCATAAATGGTATATGTTTGAGGAAATTTTATCCCTTTGCGAGCTTTATGTTTTTATGCGCGGGGGTGTGTCCAAGGACGCGCTTTTGTCGGCAAAGGAAAATTTAGAAAAAATCGGCGCAAAAATAACCTTGCTTGATATTTTACCACCGGAAATATCTTCAACCGAAATCAGAAAGAGTATTAAAAACGGCGATTGTAGCGGTAGGCTTTTAGACCGTAATGTTTTGGAATATATAAAATCACATTCACTTTATAAGGATGAATAATATGGAACCAGTTTTTGTAGGAAAAGGTATAAAGTATAGAGAAGAATTTGCAAATTATGTGGAAATATTAAGGGAAAGACTTAGCGAGAAAAGATTTTTCCATTCTCTTGCGGTGGCAAAAGAAGCACTTCGTCTTGCTGAAAAATACGGTGCAGACACTAAAAAATCCTTCCTTGCGGGACTCCTTCACGATATTTGTAAGGATGATGAGCCAAATTCACAGTTGCAATTGTTAAATGAATTTGGTATAATATTAGATACTGTCGAAAAAAACGCGCGTAAGCTGTGGCACGCAAGGGCGGGTGCAGTTTATTTGAAGGAAAAACTCGGTTTGGATGATGGTGACATTATTTCTGCTGTCAGATACCACACAACCGCAAGGGCAAATATGTCCCTTTTGGAGAAAATTCTCTATCTTGCCGATTTTACATCAGAGGACAGAGATTATTCGGGTGTGGAGGATATGCGACGGGCTGTGGATGTTTCTTTAGAGTACGCAATGCGCGAGGCGCTTATTTTCACAGTGGTTGATTTAGGTGAAAGACATATGCCAATTCATAGCGATACTATGGAGGCATACCGTGAGATTGTAAAAAAATAAAGGAGTTACATTATGGATTTTAATCAGAACAATAATGAAGAAACCGTTGATTTATATTCCTTTTCAAATCCTAAAAATAAGGGTAAAAGCAAAAGGCAAATAATAAGGCGAACAGTTAATATTGTTGCTACTATCGTTCTTTGCTTTTCAATACTTCTAACCGCCGTTATGGGTACGGGAATATGGGTGCTGGGGCAAAGAATAAACGATGATGCCGAGCCTGAAGAAGGCGATTTTGAAGACCTCACCTACAGCTCGGACAGTAAGGTTAGCTATATTCTTGTAACGGGTGTAGACCCTCAGGGAACACTTACTGATATTATTATAGTAGCCTGTATTGACCACGAAAAGAACACCCTAAATTTCCTACAAATTCCTCGTGATACCTATATAGGTGATGATGTTCCTACCAAAAAGGTTAATGCGGTATACGGAAATCCCCGTAAGGGTGAAAAGAATATCAATGCTTTGCGCCGCAGACTTTCAAGCTATTTCGGTATTCCCCTTGACCACTATGTAAAATTCACCGTAAGAGGCTTTTCAAATGTTATTGATGCCTTAGGCGGTGTTACCGTTAACATTGAAACTCCTAACTCCAGCGGTATTGATATTATGAATCCCTTTACCCAAAAGCACGAAAGAATTGGCCCCGGTGTTGTTACCCTTACAGGCCCTCAGGCGGTAGGCTTTGTCCGTAAGCGTACAGGCGTTAAGGACGGTTATGTTAAGGGTGATATCGACCGTATTGAGGCTCAGCGTGAGGTTTATGTCGCTCTTGCCAAAAAGCTTCAGTCAATGTCCACAAGCCAGATGGTTAGTATTGCGAAAAACTGTTATAACGAAATTGCAACCGATATGAGCATAGGTCAAATTTTAGGCTATGCAGGTGAGGTTCAGGATATTTCTATGGATAGTATGGGTATCTACGCAGTGCCCGGTCAGTTTGCCACCTACAACGGACTTTCTATGTGGTCACCCCATAAAGATGAGTATATAGAGCTTTTCAACACATATTTCAATCCTTATGGTGTTCCCATTACAGCTGATGATATTCAAATGATTGAGCTTCACAAAAGACTTGGTATTTCCACCAGACCTAGTGAGGTTGAGCAGGGCGGAGCCCTTTCAAGTGTTAAAAAATAGAAAAGAGGATTTAATTTGCAGGGTTTAGATATAGTAAAAATAGCGTGTAAGGCGCTGGATGATAAAAAAGCAATGGATTTAAAGGCTATTGAGGTAACCGAAATTACCGTTTTGGCAGATTATTTTGTCCTTGCAACGGCAACCTCTACCACCCATGTTCGCGCTCTTGCTGACGAGGTGGAGGAAGCCTTAACAAAAAACGGTTTAGAGCCTCATCATATTGAGGGCAGAACAACAGGCTGGATACTTCTTGATTACGGAAGTGCTGTTATTAATGTTATGGATGCCAAAAACCGTGATTTTTACGGTTTGGATCACACTTGGAATGACGGCAAAGAGCTGGATGTTTCAGAATATATAAAAGACTAATTTTTAAGGACTGAGTACAAAATGAAATACGATTTTTTATCAGTAGAAAATAAGTGGCAAAAAAAGTGGGAGGAAAAAAAGGCTTTTGAAGCTAAGGACGATTTTTCCTTACCTAAATTTTACGGCCTTGTAGAATTTCCTTATCCTTCGGGGGCAGGTATGCATGTTGGTCATATTAAGGCATACAGCGGTTTGGAGGTTGTTTCCAGAAAGCGCAGACTTGAAGGCTACAATGTGCTTTTCCCCATAGGCTTTGACGCTTACGGTCTACCCACCGAAAACTATGCAATTAAAACAGGTATCCATCCCCGCAAGGTTACCGATATTAATATTGAAAAATTCACAAGTCAGTTAAAGCGCGTTGGTTTTTCTTTTGATTATTCAAGAACAATCGACACAACTGATGAAAATTATTATAAGTGGACTCAGTGGATTTTCCTTAAAATGTTTGAAAACGGACTTGCCTTCCGCGATAAAACATTGGTTAACTACTGTCCCCAATGTAAGGTTGTTTTATCAAATGAAGACTCCCAAGGCGGTAAGTGTGATATCTGCCACAGTGATGTTGTTCAAAAGTCAAAGGATGTTTGGTATTTAAGAATTACCGAATATGCTGACAAGCTTTTGGAGGGCTTGGAGGAGGTAGATTATCTTCCCAACATCAAGCTTCAGCAGGTTAACTGGATTGGAAAATCCCGCGGCGCTTTTGTTAATTTCACACTTAATGAAATTTCCGAGCAACTTAAAATTTACACCACCCGTCCCGATACACTTTTTGGCGTAACCTTTATGGTTATGGCGCCCGAGCATCCCATCTTAGATAAATATGCCGACAAAATCTCCAATATGGATGAGGTTTTGGCATACCGCAATGAATGTGCAAAGAAAACCGAGTTTGAGCGCACTCAGCTTGTTAAGGATAAAACAGGTGTTAAAATCGAAGGCATAACTGCTAAAAATCCCGTAAACGGTAAGGATATTCCCATTTACATATCCGACTATGTTATGATGGGCTACGGAACAGGCGCAATTATGGCTGTTCCCGCACATGATGAGCGTGACTATGACTTCGCAAAGAAGTTCGGTATTGATATTATTGAGGTTATTAAGGGTGGCAACATAGAAGAAGCCGCTTATACAGGCGACGGCGAAATGGTTAACTCCGATTTCCTTAACGGTTTAGATAACAAAAAGGATTCAATCGCAAAAATGATTGAAGTTTTAGCCGAAAAAGGTATTGGCGAGGGCGGTGTTCAGTTCAAAATGAAGGACTGGGCATTCAACCGTCAGCGTTATTGGGGTGAGCCCATTCCCATTGTTCATTGTGAAAAATGCGGTATGGTAGCAGTTCCCTATGAGGAGCTTCCCCTAAGACTTCCCGAGGTTGAAAATTTTGAACCCGGTACCGACGGCGAAAGTCCTTTGGCTAAAATCGAGTCCTATGTAAACTGCAAGTGTCCCAAATGCGGCGGCGACGCAAAAAGAGAAACCGATACAATGCCTCAGTGGGCAGGTTCATCCTGGTATTTCCTTCGTTATATTGACCCCCATAACGATAGCGCTCTTGCCGATATGGAGAAGTTGAAGTATTGGATGCCCGTTGATTGGTACAACGGCGGTATGGAGCATGTTACCCGCCATCTTATTTACTCTCGCTTCTGGCATAAATTCCTTTATGATATTGGTGCAGTGCCCTGTGCCGAGCCCTATGCAAAAAGAACCGCTCAAGGTCTTATTTTAGGTCCCGATGGCGTTAAAATGAGTAAATCCCGCGGTAATGTTATCGACCCCAATGAGGTTGTAGATGCTCTTGGTGCTGATGTTCTTCGCACGTATGTACTCTTTATGGGTGACTATGAGCAAGCCGCACCTTGGTCGGAAAACTCGGTTAAAGGCTGTAAGAGATTTATTGACAGAATTTGGAATTTGCAGGAAATTTTGGTTGATGGCAATGACTATTCAAAAGAACTTTCTTCTGCCTTCCACAAAACCGTTAAAAAGGTTTCGGAGGATATTGAAACCCTTAAATATAACACCGCAATCGCGGCTTTAATGACACTCCTTAATGATATTTACGCAAAGGGTTCAATCAACAAAGCCGAGCTTAAAACCTTCTTGTTGCTTGTTAATCCCTTTGCACCACATATCACCGAAGAAATGTGGGAAGTATGCGGATATGGCAAAATGATTGCATTAGACGGCAGTTGGCCTACCTTTGATGAGGCAAAATGCGTAGATGATGAAATTGAAATAGTAGTTCAAATCTGCGGTAAAATAAAGGCAAAGCTTATGGTAGCCACAAGCGCATCTAAGGATGAAATGCTAGCAGCCGCTAAAAAAGCCGTTGAAAATGAGCTTAACGGCAAACAGATTGTTAAGGAAATAGTTGTACCCGGCAAACTTGTTAACATTGTTGCAAAATAATGCTTGACATTAGTATGGGTTTGTAGTATAATGAATTCCTAACGAATAAAATTACCCCTGCGAATATGGCGGAGGGAGGGAACATAATGAGTCAGGTAAAAATCAAAGAGAACGAATCCTTGGATAATGCACTTCGTCGTTTTAAAAGACAGACTGCTAAAGATGGTGTTATTCAGGAGGTACGCAAAAGAGAGCATTACGAAAAGCCCTCTGTAAAGCGTAAAAAGAAGTCGGAAGCCGCACGTAAGCGTAAATTCCGCTAAGGTTAATCCTTAAAAATGTTTTTAAAAGGCGGCTTGGTTTAATCCAAGCCGTTTTTGTTTTTTTGAAAGGTGTGAGATGTTTGTTTACTAAACCCCATTTACAGCTTAATAGGGCAACCGATATAACACCCGAGCTTTTAAATAAAATGAACATCACCTGCCTTATTTTGGATGTGGATAACACACTTTGCCTTAAAAAAGGTAAAGTGATTTTAGATGGTGTTAAGGGCTGGCTTGAAGAAATGAAACGGTCGGGCATAAAGCTTATTATTCTTTCAAATGCTAAGCCCGAAAGAATGGAGGGCATTGCAAAGGGGTTTAATTTGCCCTTTGTTGCCTTGGGTTTAAAACCTCTTACGGTAGGCTATAAGCGCGCCGCCAAAAGAATGGGCGAAAAAATTAAAAACTGCGCTATAGTGGGCGACCAGCTTTTAACCGATATTTTAGGCGGAAATTTGGCAGGCTGTAAAACCATTTTGGTTTGCCCAGTGGAAATAGAAACCTCCATTGGCTTTAAAATCAAACGGGGTATTGAACGCAAACTGCTTAAAAAATATAATCTTAAATGTGATTTTTAATAAAGGGGGATGTTTATGTCTGCAAAATTCGGGCCCGCAGGTAATTCCGAAAGCTTTACCAAAATGGGCTACAAGCACTCTTTACAGGTGCCTGAATATATTGTGAAAATGGGGCTTGATGCCTTTGAATATCAGTGTGGCAGAGGTGTTAATATAGGCGAGGATAAAGCCACCGAGCTTGGTAAAATCGCCGCCGAAAAGGGTGTGGCATTATCCCTTCACGCACCTTATTACATTTCAATGTCCTCGGTGGAGGAGGAAAAAAGGATAAACTCCATTCGCTATATTTTAGACAGCGCTCGTGCCGTCAAATTTATGGGCGGTAGCCGAATTGTGGTGCATACAGGCTCCTGCTCCAAAATAAGCCGTGAGGAAGCGCTTGCTCTTGCAACCGATACAATGAAGCTTGCTATTGAAACCCTTGATAATGAAGGGCTCAGTAATGTCAGAATATGCCCCGAAACAATGGGAAAAATAAATCAGCTTGGCACCTTGGAGGAGGTTATAGCTCTTTGTAAATTGGATGAGCGACTTCTTCCTTGCATAGATTTCGGTCACCTTAACGCCAGAACCTTGGGTGCTTCAAATTCCAAAGAGGCATATGAAAATATTTTGAAACTAGTCGAAAACGAATTAGGCGAAGCCAGACTCAAAGAGTTCCATTCTCATTTTTCTAAAATCGAGTATTCGGCAGGCGGGGAGAAAAAGCATCTTACCTTTGAGGATACTGTTTTCGGTCCCGATTTCGAGCCTTTAATGGAACTGATTTACAAAAAGAATTTAAGTCCCACCTTTATTTGCGAGTCGGCAGGAACCCAAGCCGAGGATGCCAAAGCAATGAAGGAGTATTATTTGGGATTATAGCATACATTTCAATGATAAAAATTGGCTGTTTAAGGCCGTCCCCGGACGGGGAAGGGGCAGACTCCCCTCCAGTGAAGGGGAGATGTCGGCAAAGCCGACAGAGGGGTACGGGTCTGTCAGACCGCGTTAGCGGTGGATGAGGTGAAGGGAAACCTCAATAAAATTTCGTATAATCTAAAACATCTTTACGGGAGTGTTAAAAATGAAAATTTTAGTAATCAACGGGCCTAATCTTAACCTTTTAGGTGTGCGTGAGCCTGAAATTTACGGCTCTAGAACCCTTGATGATATTAATGCAGATATTTCTGCAAAAGCCAAGGAAATCGGTGTTGAGTGTGAATTTTTTCAGTCCAACAGTGAGGGCGAATTAGTTTCCGCCGTTCATAGCGTTTTAGGTGATGAATATGCAGGCTGTGTTATAAACGCAGGCGCCTATACCCACTACAGCTATGCCCTTCGCGATGCCATATCGTCGGTAAATAAGCCCTTTATTGAGGTGCATATGTCAAATGTTCATTCCCGCGAGGAATTTCGTCATAAATCGGTAATTTCCGCCGTTTGTAAGGGTGTAATTGCAGGCTTTGGCGAAAACAGCTACCATTTGGCGGTAAAAGCCGTTAAAGATTTGGTGAAATAATGTCAAAAATAGAAAGTGTTAGAAAACTTCTTGCCGAAAACCAATCCGCCCTTATTTTTACCCCCGTTTCAAGGCTTTATCTAAGCGGATTTGAGTCTTCCCTAGGTTATCTTTTCATAACAAAGGAAAAAACCGTTTTATTTGTGGACGGCAGATACATTGAAGCGGCAAAAAGAAATGTAAATTCTGATATTGAGGTGCGCCTTTTCACAAAGCTCTCAGAACAGGCAAAGGAATTTTTGGGTGATGAAATTAAATCTCTTTTGGTTGAAACCTCAAATACCGTTGCTGATGTAAAAGGCTTTGAAAAGCTTTTTGAAAGGAAAATTATTCCTTCAGATGAGCTTGAAAACACCCTTCACTCACTTCGCCTTGTTAAAAACGATTATGAGGTTGAATGTGTCATAAAGGCTCAGCGAATGGCAGAAAAGGCTTTTGAGGACACTTTGGAATTTATTCGTCCCGGTGTTACGGAAATAGAGATTGCCGCCGAGCTTGAATACCGTATGAAGCTGGCGGGAAGTGAAAAAATATCCTTTGAAACAATAGCCGTTTCGGGTGAAAAATCCTCAATGCCTCACGGCGTACCCGATAACAAAATAATAAAATCGGGCGATTTTATCACTATGGATTTTGGCGCTACCTACAAGGATTATCATAGCGATATGACCCGAACTGTCGCCGTTGGCTTTGCAACTGATGAAATGAAAAAGGTATATAATACCGTTTTAGAGGCTAATATTGCCGCTATAGAAACTGTGTGCGAAGGAGTAAAGGCTTCGGAAGTTGATTTAGCCGCCCGAAGCATTATAAAAAGCGCAGGCTACGGTGAATATTTTACCCATAGCACAGGTCACGGTGTAGGCTTAGAGATACACGAAGCCCCCACAGTCAGCTTTAAAAATGAAAAAAATCTTGCTTCAGGTCAAATAATAACCATAGAGCCGGGCATTTATTTAGAGGGTAAATTTGGTGTTCGTATAGAAGATATGGTTGTTGTTACAAAAAATGGCTGTAATAACTTGACAAAAGCTAATAAAAGCCTTATAATTATATAAGAGTTAGTATGGATAGTATTAACTTAATAAATTTAGTGAATGATGTGGATAACCACTTCATAAAAATACGGAGGTAGTATAAATTATGGTAAGTGCCGGCGATTTTAGAAATGGCGTAACTTTTGAAATGGAGGGCAATGTTTATCAAATCATTGAATTCCAACATGTTAAGCCCGGAAAAGGTGCAGCTTTTGTTCGTACCAAAATCAGAAATGTAATTTCAGGTTCGGTGGTTGAAAAAACCTTCAACCCCAACGATAAATACCCAACCGCTTTTGTTGAGCGTAAGGAGATGGAGTATTCCTACAGTGACGGAGATCTTTATTACTTTATGGATCCCGAAAGCTATGAGCTTGTTCCCGTAAATCAGGGCGATTTGGGTGACAACTTCAAGTTTGTTAAGGAGAATATGGTTTGTAAGGTTCTTTCTTACAAGGGTAATGTTTTCGGCGTAGAGCCCCCAACATTTGTTGAGCTTCAGGTAACCCAGACCGATCCCGGCTTTAAGGGTGATACCGCAACCAACGCAACCAAGCCCGCTACTCTTGAAACAGGCGCCGAGGTTCGTGTTCCCTTATTCATTGATGAGGGCGATATGATTCGTATTGATACCCGTACAGGCGAATATATGGAGCGCGCATAATCTATTTTAAAGAGGAGAATAATTCTATGGATAATATGACTATCTGTGAAAAAGTTGCTTATATTAAAGGTCTTGCAGAGGGCTTAGAGCTTGACGCTAACGACAAAAACAGCAAGGTTTTAAAGGCTATCATTGAGCTTTTAGAGGATGTTGCCTTAACCGTTGAGGATTTAGAGGACGGCTGCGCAGAGCTTTGCGAGCAGATTGACGCTGTTGATGAGGACCTCTCTAACTTAGAGGACTATGTATATGACGATGAAGAGGATTACGAGGATGAGGACGACGAGGTTTATGAAGTAACCTGTCCCGCTTGTAATGACATCGTTTATTTAGACGAGGATATGCTCGCTGAGGGCGAAATCGCTTGTCCTAACTGCGGTACCAATTTAGAGTTTGACTTTGATTGTGACTGCGATTGCTGTGACTGCGACAGCGACTGTGACGATAAGGAGTAATTCCCCTTATCCAAATAGATTTTTAAGGGGTACCATCGGTGCCCCTTTAGTTATACTATTTTCATTTAGTCCAGACGGCGTCTGGACATCTGTGTATTGGGATAACATTATAATGGATTGGAACGAATATAATGCAAACAAAAACCTTTGAACTTGAATACACAAAAACCGCCGATAACAATAACTCGGTCGGTGTAATAATTGTTGCGGCGGGGGTGGCATCCCGTATGGGCGGCATAAATAAAATTTTAGCGCCCCTTAGCGGTAAACCTACAATTTGCCATACCATATCCGCATTTAATAATAATCCTTTAGTTTCTGAAATTGTTTTGGTAACCCGTGATGATATGGTTTTAAATTTGCAAAATTTAACCGATGAATACGGATTTTTAAAGGTTACCGATATTATTACGGGCGGTTCTTGTCGTGAAGAATCGGTAAAAAAAGGCTTCAAGCGACTTATTAAAAATGCAAAAATCAAAACGGTGCTTGTTCACGATGGTGCAAGACCCTTAATCTCACAAAAGGTTATTACTAGCGTTATAAATGCGGTAGAGGAGTTTTTGGCGGTTATACCTGTTGTTAAAGCTAAGGACACAATGAAAAGAATTGACACACAGGGTAAGGTAGAGCAAACGATAACTAACCTTGTAAATGTTCAAACCCCACAAGGATTTTCAGTCCCCCTTTTAAGGGAAGCCTTTGAAAAAGCAGGGGATGATTTATCAGCCTTTACAGACGATGCATCCATTGTGGAATCGGCAGAAAATCCGGTCTACACCGTAATGGGTGACTATAAAAATATTAAAATAACCACGCCTGAGGATTTAATTTTAGCAGAGGAATACTTAAAAAGGTTAGAGGTGGAAGAATAATGCGAATAGGTCACGGTTATGATGTTCATAGGCTGGTGGAGGGCAGAAAATGTATTATAGGCGGTGTAGAAATCCCGTCTGATGTGGGACTTTTAGGTCATTCCGATGCCGATGTTTTGTTACACGCCATTTCTGATGCTTTACTTGGTGCCGCCGCTCTTGGTGATATTGGTAAGCATTTTCCACCAACCGATAACGTATTTAAGGATGCCGATAGCAGAGTTCTGCTTAGGCAGGTTGTAAATCTTTTAAATGAAAATGGCTTTAAGGTTGGCAATGTAGATTCAACCATTATTGCCCAAAAGCCTAAAATGTCACCTTATATTCAGCAAATGCGTCAAAATATTGCAGAGGATTTGGGTGTTGATATTTCATCTGTCAGCGTTAAAGCCACAACCGAAGAGGGACTTGGTTTTACGGGGGAAAGCAAAGGAATTGCTGCCCACGCAGTTTGCATTATAGAGAATATATAAATTTCATAATTGCACAGCCTTTTGAATAATTATATATCAAAAGGAGTGTTTTTATGTTTGGATTTATTATAACAAAAAGAGGAATATCAAAAATTTTGCTTCTTGCAGTGCTTTTAATCGTGCTTTTAAGCTTGGTTATTTTTAAAGCATCAAATAAAGCAGATACAGTATCCCTTCAGCCCGCAACCGACACCTTAGAGCGCATAGCCTTTATTGAAAATATGGGCTATAAGGTTAACAGAGAAATAGCTGAAGAATCAAAGGAAATTGAAATACCCTATGTTTTCAACGATATTTATAAGCAGTATCAGCAAATTCAACAAAAGGCGGGCTATGACCTTGAAAAATATGCAGGCAGCAAGGCAACACTTTATACATATAATCTTGTTTATGAAAATCGCACAGATGTCTACGCCCATTTATTGGTGGTAGATGAAAAAATAATAGGTGGAGATATTTCTGCCCTTTCGGCAGAAAACGGATTTATAAATCCCCTTGCTTGAAAGGAATTTAAATGGAAAGACTTGATAAAATAATATCAACAGGTGGCGGAGTTTCACGCTCGGATGCCAGAAAATTAATTTTAAAGGGTAAGGCTTCGGTTAATGGCGAAACGATTAGAGATATTGCCTTTAAGGTAGAACCCAAAACGGATGAAATATGCCTTTTTGGGGAAGCTATAAATTACAAAAAGCACCTTTATCTTATTATGAATAAGCCAAAAGGTGTTTTAACCGCCACCGAGGATAAAAACAAGCAGACGGTTATAGATTTAATTCCCGATGAACTTCGCCGCAGAGATTTATTTCCTGTAGGCAGATTGGATAAGGATACAACGGGGTTGCTTATTATAACCAACGATGGCGATTTTGCTCACAAGCTTTTATCCCCGAACAACAAAATCCCTAAGAAGTATTTTGTTACGTTGGACGGGGATGTGGGGGAGGAGTTAATTCCCAAGTTCAAAGAGGGGCTTACCCTTGCAGACGGTACAGAGCTTTCTTCTGCCACCCTTGAAATTTTAAAGGATAAACACACAGCGTTTGTAACAATTACCGAAGGAAAATATCACCAAATTAAAAGAATGTTCGGTATTTTTGACCTAGGTGTTAATGAGCTTAAAAGGGTGTCCTTTGCGGGACTTGAATTGCCCGAAGCCCTTTTGGAAGGCGAAGTTCGTGAATTAACTGTGAACGAGCTTGAATGTATAAATAATGCAAAAATAATGACAAAATAAAACAATTTTTATGCAACTTTTTTTTAGTCTTAAAAAAGTTATGCAAATTCTACAAATGTGAATATAAATATTTGGATAAATAAAGTATAGTAATTTTTGCATAGGGTTGATATAATATATAGGTAATATGGCGGAAGAATGTACCGTCAAATATTTAGGAGGTCACTCTAATGGCAAGTTTGTCACTTAAACACATCTACAAAAAGTATCCCGGCGGCGTTATCGCTGTTTCGGATTTTAATCTTGAAATTCAGGATAAAGAATTTATTATCCTTGTTGGTCCTTCCGGTTGCGGTAAGTCAACCACCCTTCGTATGGTTGCCGGCTTGGAAGAAATCAGCAGCGGTGAGCTTTTTATCGGCGACCGTTTGGTAAATGATGTAGCTCCTAAGGATAGAGATATTGCAATGGTGTTCCAGAACTATGCTCTTTATCCCCATATGACTGTTTTTGATAATATGGCTTTCGGTCTTAAGCTCCGCAAGACTTCTAAAGAAGAAATTCGCCGCAGAGTTGAAGAAGCTGCCCGTATTTTGGATATTGAGCATCTTCTTGAGCGTAAGCCCAAGGCTTTGTCCGGTGGTCAGCGTCAGCGTGTTGCTTTAGGTCGTGCTATCGTTCGTGAGCCTAAGGTATTCCTTCTTGACGAACCCCTTTCCAACTTGGATGCTAAGCTTCGTGCACAGATGCGTACCGAGCTTACTAAGCTTCATCAGAAATTAGGCACCACCTTCATCTATGTTACCCATGACCAGACCGAGGCTATGACAATGGGTACTCGTATCGTTGTTATGAAGGACGGTCTTATTCAGCAGTGTGATACTCCTCAGGTTCTTTATGATAAGCCTTGCAATATGTTCGTTGCAGGATTTATCGGTTCTCCTCAAATGAACTTTATCGACGGTAAGGTTCTTAAGGATGGCGAGGACTTCTTTGTAGAGTTCGGCTCTGAAGATACCAAAACCCGTGCAGGTGTTAAGTATAGGATTAAGTTACCCGCAACCAAGAACACTGACGATGCTCTTGTTCCTTATATTGATAAGGAAGTTATCATCGGTATTCGTCCTGAGCATGTTCACAATGAGCCTGAATTACTCGAGAAATTCCCCGAGGGTATTGTTGAAACTAATGTTGAGGTTACCGAGCTTATGGGTGCTGAAACCTATCTCTTCACAAATTGTGAAGGTCATCCTCTTAACGCCCGTGTTGATCCCTCTAACACTGCTCGTCCCGGCGACACCATCAAGATTACTCTTGAGCCTTCTCGTATCCATCTCTTTGATAAGGATACTGAGGTTACTATCTGTAACTAATTTAAAATAATTAAGTCAGCCGCCGTGGCGACCACGGCGGCTTAATTTTTAAATGAGGTATAAAATAATGAAAAACACTTTAAAAATTATTTTTGCTTTGACTCTTACCTTTGTTATGATATTTTCCTTTGCCGCCTGCGGTGGTGATGAAAATACTTCATCCGCCGACGAAACTCTTTTTACTAATAACAGTAGCGAAAAAAATGAGTCTACAGATGAAAGCAGCCAAAAAACAAATATTCAAAACAGCACTAAAACAGATGTTGTAAAGGCTGAAATTGTTATTAAGGATTACGGTACAATCAAGCTTGATTTGTACAAAGACGAGGCGCCTGTAACTGTTACAAATTTTGTAAAACTTGCCAAGGATGGCTTTTATGACGGTCTCACCTTCCATAGAATTATTCAAGGCTTTATGATGCAGGGCGGAGACCCCGACGGTAACGGCACAGGCGGTTCAGAGCACGATATTGCGGGTGAATTTTCCCTTAATGGCCATACAAATAATATTTCCCATATTCGTGGTACAATCTCAATGGCAAGAAGCGGTTCAAGCTATGAGCAATATCTTTCAATGGGATATAAAATGTCAGACCTTCCTGCCGATGCAAAATCCGATATTGAAAGAGCCTTTAATTCAGGCTCATCTCAGTTTTTTATTTGTGATGCAGATAGCACCTTCTTGGATGGCAGCTACGCCGCCTTTGGCAGAGTTACCGAAGGTATGGATGTTGTAGACGCGGTTTGCAAGTACGGAAAATCTGTTGCCACCGACGATAACGGTACAGTCCCCGCAGGTAAGCAACCCGTTATTGAAACAATTAAAATAGTATAGTAAAATACTAACCCCGTTATCTTTCAAGATGGCGGGGGTTAATTTATATTGTGAAAGGGTTTTGTGAAATGCAGACTAGGTCTGTTTATTCTGTTTATTACGAATAGGTTTGAAAATGGGGCGTGACCTTTACCCCGCGTCTTAATAGATTGCAAATTTAAGGCGATTTTTAAAACGCCACGCATTAAAAAATTCCGCAACCACAAATTATGCGGTCGCGGAATGAAACTTCGAATTAGTTAAAAACTATGTCGAAATAAAAACGCTTGGCGTTTAGTCGGCTACGTAAGGAAGTAAAGCAACCTGACGAGCTCTCTTAATAGCAGTAGTGAGCTCTCTTTGATGCTTTGCGCAAGTGCCGGTTACACGGCGGGGGAGAATTTTAGCTCTCTCGGATACAAACTTGCGAAGACGAGCTACATCCTTATAATCGATAACCTCAACGCGATCAACACAGAAGTGGCAAACCTTTTTACGGCTCTTTCTGCGTGCGGGTCTTTCGTTCTTTTCCATTGCAGAAGTCATTCCTTTCTGAATAATAGGTAGATTTTAGATGGGACTTAATTTAAAATGGTAAATCCTCATCAACATCATCAATAGATGTGAAGTCGCCTGCGCCGGCATTAGAATAGCTGGCGGGAGTAGCGGCAGGGGCAGCGGGCATAGAAGCGGCGTCACCCTCGCGTCTTGCAAAATCAGCAAACTGAACATCATCAGCTACAACCTCAAATGCGGTGCGATTGTTACCGTCTTTATCCTGATATCTGCGGGTTTGAATTGAACCGCGGATGGCGATCATTTGACCTTTTTTAAAGTATTTGGAAACAAATTCAGCACTTGAACGCCAAGTAACAATATTAATAAAATCGGACTGACGCTCCTCACCGGATTTAAAACGGCGCTCAACAGCTATAGAAAAACTGCATACGCTTATTCCGTTTGCGGTTGTTTTCAGTTCGGGGTCTGCAGTAAGTCTGCCGGATAAAACAACAACATTAAGCATAAATTTTGCTCCTTTCTTACTTTCTAACGGTCATAACGCGAAGAACACCTTCAGTGATCTTAGCTACACGCTCAAGCTCAGCGGGGAACTCGGGTGCGGATTCAAAGGTGTAGATAGCGTAGTAACCTTCGGTCTCATCATCAATAAGATAAGCCAAACGGCGTTTACCCCATTCGTCAACACCCTCAACCGTACCGTTAGCCTCGATTAAAGCCTTGAACTTTTCTACCATTGCTGCAATGGCGGCTTCGTCCTTATTTAATACAGAAAAAATGAGGACTGCTTCGTACTTGTTGGTCATTTTGTTGCACCTCCTTTTGGACTTGTGGCCTCGCCCATCCGAGCGAAGCAAGGAGCTATTATTTCAATAGCCTTGTTATTATATCAGTAATCGGGCGAAAAGTCAAGAAAAAAAGCGTTAAAGAGTGCTAATAAAATCAATATTTATCACATATACTGTCATAGTGAGCTAAAATATCTCGTTTATGTGATAATCTGCACAAAAAATCCACATTAAAATTTCACATAAATTACTATTGACAAAAACGACTTTAGTGATTATAATAGATGTATTATGTTTATGCTAAGAAGTCGGATGGATTTCCGACTTTCTGTTTTGTATAAACCATTTGAAAGGAATTATTGAGTTATGGCTAAAATTTACAAGTTCACCGAGGAAGGCCTTAAAAAACTTCAGGACGAGTTGGAAAACTTAAAAACCAATGGCAGAAAGGATATCGCCGAGCGCATTAAGGTTGCTCGCGGTTATGGTGACCTTTCGGAAAACAGCGAATATGACGACGCTAAAAATGAGCAGGCTAAAATCGAAGCTCGTATTGTAGAGCTTGAGTCTATGCTTAAAAATTATGAAATAATATCAGAAGATGATATCGCCCTTGATAAAGTGGCGGTTGGCGTTAAGGTAAAGATTTTTGATTCCGATATGGAAGAAGAATTTACCTACAGCATTGTAGGCTCTGCCGAAGCTGACCCTATGAATGATAAAATCTCTGACGAATCCCCCGTAGGCAAAGCTCTTATCGGTCATTCAGTTGACGACGAGGTAGAGGTAGACTTAGGCGGAGATAAGGTATTATTTAAAATACTTGCAATCGAAAAGCAGTAATTTTAGCAGGGCAGGTATTTCCTGCCCATTTTTTATAAAACAGAAAGGATGTTGACTTTATGTCTGAGCAGGTACAAAATCCCGCAGAGGAAATGACTAAGGAAGAATTAAGCGAAATTTTGCAGGTTCGCCGTGATAAATTGGCAGACCTTCAGGCAAACGGCAAAGACCCCTTTAAGGTAACAAAATATAATGTAGACGCCGATTCCGAAAATATTAAAGCGAATTTTGAGGAATATGAAGAAAAAACCGTTAGCATTGCAGGCCGTATGATTGCCCGCCGTATTATGGGTAAGGCAAGCTTCTGCACCATTCAGGATTCAACAGGCAAAATTCAGGCTTATGTTCGCCGTGATGATGTTGGCGAGGAAGAATACGCCGCATTTAAAAAGTACGATATCGGTGATATTATCGGCTTTGAGGGCTTTGTGTTTAAAACAAAAACCGAGGAGATTTCGGTTCACGCACAAAAATTAACACTTCTCAGCAAATCACTTTTACCCCTTCCCGAAAAATTCCACGGTCTTAAGGATACCGATACAAGATACCGTCAGAGATATGTGGATTTAATTGTTAATCCCGAGGTTAAGCGTAACTTTATCATCCGTTCTCAGTTCATTAAATTTATGCGTAAATATCTTGACGACAGAAAGTATATTGAGGTAGAAACTCCCGTACTTAACACCATCGCAGGTGGCGCCGCCGCCCGTCCTTTTATTACACATCACAACACACTCGATTTGGATATGTATATGCGTATTGCCACCGAGCTTCCCTTAAAGCGTTTAATCGTTGGCGGTATGGATAGAGTTTATGAAATTGGTCGTATCTTCCGTAACGAGGGTATGGACACCAAGCATAATCCCGAGTTTACCACCGTCGAGCTCTATGAGGCTTATGCCGATTTCCACGATATGATGGATATTGCCGAGGGAATTATCTCGGGCGCCGCTAAAGAGATTTTGGGTACCTATGAGGTAGAGTGGCTTGGCGAAAAAATCGACCTCACACCCGGTTGGCGTCGTATGACTATGGTTGAGGCTGTAAAAGAGTATCTTGGTATTGATTTTGATGCCATTACCGATGACGCTGAAGCGGTAGCCGCAGCCGCCGAAAAGGGTGTTGAGCTTGCCGAAACTGCCGACAAAACTTGGGGTAACGCACTTTATGCTTGCTTTGACCAGCGCGTAGAGGAAAAGCTTATTCAGCCCACCTTTATTACAATGTACCCCGTAGAGGTTTCGCCTCTTACCAAGGCATCCCCTGAGGATCCCCGCCTTACCGAGCGTTTTGAGCTTTTCGTATGTCATAGTGAGCTTGCTAACGCTTATTCCGAGCTTAACGACCCCATCGACCAACGCGCCCGCTTTATGAAGCAGTTGGAGCTCCGCGACCGCGGCGACGACGAAACCGAGATGCTTGACGAGGACTTCCTCACCGCCCTTGAGTACGGTATGCCCCCAACAGGCGGTATGGGAATTGGTATTGATAGAGCAGTTATGCTCCTCACTGGCTCCGATTCAATCAGAGAAGTTATCCTCTTCCCCACGATGAAGCCTCTCGACTAAAAAACCCAGTAAAATCAAGGGTTTTCGGCATCTCAAATCCGAGTTGACAACAAATTGACAACAATCTTTCATATTATTTTGAAGGATTGTAAC
>SVPL01000022.1 GCA_015065925.1 Oscillospiraceae bacterium | reverse complement strand
AAAAAAGGCAATCAGCTTTTACAACTGATTGCCCAGACGGTCGGCTAATTATCTTTTACATTCCCTTGCGGTAAACCCGCTAATCCGTCAGTTATGTAAAAGCTTATCTTGATTATATTATATATTACGGCATTATATTTTGTCAACCCAAAAACATAACAAATATATTTATTTTGCGACAAATATAAAGTGCATTTTTGACAAATTTAGGTTGTTGATTTTATTCTACTTGACAAAACAATAATGCTATGGTAATATTAAAATAACTTAATACACTAAACCGTTGATGCGGAGATAAAGTCATTCAAGACTATACAGAGAGCCCGTGGTGCTGAAAGTCGGGTTAGAAACTGTTTGGCAAATGGCCCGCTGAGGGTGCAGTGAAATGCCGTTTTAGGCAAAGTATTCTGCAACGTGTGGCATACGTTAGTTGTCGGGGGTATGTATGTACCCTGCTAAAAGCGCACGGTTACCGTGAATCAAGGTGGCACCGCGGATAATAAAAATTATTCGTCCTTGACAGATTTAGTTTAGTCTGTCGGGGATTTTTTTTTGGCAGAAAAAAGGAGTCACTAATTATGACATTGCTTACAAAACGATGGCAAATTCTGTAAATGTTTCGGCTAACACATAATACATTTTTCAAGAGGAGAATAAAAATGAAATTTAACGGAATTGATTTTGATACCTATTTTAACAACTACCCCAACAAGGATGGCTTTTTTGGTAAATATGGCGGCGTTTATATTGACGATAAATTAAAGGCGGCTATGGCTGAAATTACCGAGGCATATTTTTCTATTTGCCAGTCACGCAAATTCATTGCCGAGCTTAGAAGAATAAGAAAAGAATTTCAAGGCAGACCCACCCCTGTTTCTCATTTGGAGCGCCTTTCTGATGCTTTGGGCGGCAAGGTTCAGCTATATGCTAAAAGAGAGGATTTAAACCATTCGGGCGCACATAAATTAAACCACTGTATGGGTGAGGCTTTACTTGCAAAATATATGGGCAAGAAAAAGGTAATTGCCGAAACGGGCGCAGGTCAACACGGTGTTGCACTTGCTACCGCCGCCGCATATTTTGGTCTTGAGTGCGATATTTATATGGGTACTGTTGATATTGCAAAGCAGGCTCCCAACGTTGCAAGAATGAAAATCCTTGGCGCAAATGTTGTGGAGGTTACCCACGGACTTCAAACCCTTAAAGAGGCTGTTGACGCCGCATTTGATGCATACAGCAAGGAATATAAGGACTCCATTTACTGCATAGGCTCTGTTTTAGGACCTCATCCCTTCCCAATGATGGTACGAGATTTCCAAAGTGTTGTAGGTATTGAGGCAAGAGAGCAGTTTATTGATATGACTGGCCATTTACCCTCCGCCATTGTTGCTTGTGTAGGCGGCGGCTCTAATGCGGCAGGTCTTTTTGCAGGATTTTTAAACGATCCCGTTGATATTTACGGTATTGAGCCACTCGGCAGAGGCCCCAAAATGGGTGACCACGCCGCAAGTCTTAAATACGGTACCGAAGGCATTATGCACGGCTTTAACAGTATTATGCTTAAGGATGAAAACGGCGAGCCCGCCCCCGTTTACTCGGTTGCAAGCGGTTTGGATTACCCATCATCAGGTCCCGAGCACGCATTTTTGCAGGAAATTGGCAGAGTTAAGTATGATGTTATTGATGATGACGAGACCATTGACGCATTCTACAAGTTATCTCGCTTAGAGGGTATTATCCCCGCCATAGAAAGCTCCCACGCAGTTGCATATGGTATGAAGCTTTCTAAGACTATGGACCACGGCTCCATTCTTATTAACCTTTCGGGTAGAGGCGATAAGGATATGGACTATATTATTGAAAAATACGGCATTAGATAAGGAATTAAATTGAAAATTAATTTTGAACTTTGCATTTAACATTCTGCATTTTAAAAAAATCCTCGGTTTTGCAACCGAGGATTTTTTAAATAACTATTTAAAATAATTGTTTTGTAAACTGTTATCCTGACCTATCCAACAGGAGCAGGTTCGGGCTCTGCGGGAACAGTAGGAACATACTCTGCATTTGAAAGTGTTACATTCCAACCTGCAAGGTACTGTGCAAAGTGAGTAACATCTTCAAGAGTTACTGCACCGTCGCCGTTAACATCTAAAGCGGCTTCGTTAACCTCTACGCCTTCCCACTGAGCAACATACTGTGCAAGTGTGATAAGGTCGTTAAGGTTAACATTGTTATCTTCGTCGTTATCAATGTTACCAGGGGTAAATAATCTCTCGTAACCTGTACACATAAGTGTGAGATTATCAATGTAAGTAAGATTGTTGGCAATCTCATTTTGAATACGAAGAACAAGGTTTACATCAGTATTGCTTCCGGTGTTAAAGGAAAATTCAACCTTTTGCCATTTTGCTTCGGACTGAATATATTGTATATCGGTGATTTTTTCCTCAACAAGGCTTTCCACAGTTGCGGGGGTGATAGCGGTTGAAATCTTAGCTGTTTTAATCTCATTGCCTTCTACACCCTCTACAGGAGCCTCAATTTCATTAAGGAAGAAATAGAAGGAAAGGGTGTAATTAGAGTTTTTCTCAAGACCTGTTAAAGGAATAATTGTATTTCTGTGTCTGCCGTTAACCTTTAAGGAATTGCTACCCTCATAAGCATAGCTGGATGAAACTTCAGCAGAACACCAACTGCAGTCATACTCTTTATCTGCAAAGTAGACACCCTCAACAGAGCCATTCTCAAAGGTGCCGTCCTGACCTTGAGCCACTAAGTGATTATAAACCTCACCCTCGAATACAGGTGTAAGAACAAGTCCGTTTTGTGCATATACGGTGTAGGTTGCGTCGGTGCTTACAAGCTCATCACCAACATACCAGCCTGCAAAGGTGTTGCTGTCATAAGGAGTTGCGGTAACGGTAACCTTTTCGTTGTAGCCGTAAGACTTACCGTTAACAGCATCGGTAGTACCGTAAGCAGATTCTTCAACAGTAAAGCTTGCGGTTCTGGTGATTGCAAAGTCATCTAAGTAAGCTTCAGCAGTATCAGGTTGGTTGATCCAAAGGATTACTTCGGTGTTATCGCCTGAGTTAAAGGTTATGGTTGCCTTTTCCCAAACATCCTTAGTGCCCCATTTATTTTCGCCTGAAGCAATACAATCGGCTGCGGCAATGGTACTACCGGTAGGAAGTGTAACACCTACATCACTGGGAGTAATTCTATAGCCGCCAACCTTTCCGGTATCGCTATTTTTAATTAAAGCGTAGAAGGTAATAATGTAGTCGGTATTTGCCTCAAGATTTGAGAATTTACGGCCCATAAAACCATAATAACCTGTAAATCTAATGGAGTTTTTACCTGTATGCGCATAAGTATTGATAACCTGAATTTTACGGTAATCACCACTGTTGTTGGATTCCATAAAGTATTCATTGTTACCGTCTAAGGAGCTCTGTAACCATAACTCAGGTGTCCAATCGGAGCTTGCACTGCCAACGGTACCGGTAACATGCTGTAACTGTGCTAAGGTTGTGCCGCTTGCAAAGTTTTCAAAACCGCCGTCAATACCAAAACCTGTACCAATAAAGCGTGCTTCATAATTTGCGGCTTCAGAGCTGTAAGTAAAGGTATATTTTTCATCCTTGGAGAGAAGAACCTCGCCGTTATACCAACCGTCGAAGGTTGCTTCGCCATAGGTGCCTGCTTTAACGGTTGTTCTTGCGCCTTCTCTTGTTTTAACGGTGTTAACATAACCTAAGGTGTTATCATTAACATTGGGAGTGTATGAAATGGGCTCGCTTGCTATAGAATAGTTATCAAGATAAAGGGCTGCATCTGCACCGCAGGAATCAATCCAGAGAATAATATCGGTATTATCGCCTGTGTTAACTGTAACCTCTATTTTAGTCCAATCGTTAACTATATTAGCCCACTCATCGCGACTGTATTTTTTATATAATCTATTTGAAGTACTGCGACAGCTGGAGGTAGCGGGGGTAACAATAACATCACTAACACCTGCCCAGTCAGTAGAGCCTGCTCTATAGGTTAAGTAGCCATAAACCGAAAGAACATAGTTAGTGTTCTTTTCAAGACCTGTGTACTTATAACCAACGTAACCATAAGCACCAAAATACTTAAGTGAATAACTGCCCGATTGAGCATAGGCATTGCTTATTTCAGCTCTGCGCCAATTTCCGGTATGGCTGGAATCAACAACAAAGCCGCTGCCACTAACCTCAGTATTGGCAAATTCGGTATAGCCTGCCTCTGTATCGGCGGCGGTACCTGTTATATCAGTTGCCCGTGCTATAGATTGACCGTTTTCATAACCTTCTTCAAAGGTTAATACATTGGTAGCGCCTTGCTCAAAATGGGCGGTGTACTGAGGTGTATCCGAACCGTTGTAAACAACATTAATGCTTGTATCTTCAGAAACAAGTGTGTCACCCACATACCAGCCTAAGAAGTTGTTTTCACCAAAGGGTGCGGCAGTAAGGGTAAACTCCTCGCCAAGAGTAACGGGAACCTTTGTGCCTTCGGCAATGGTACCTAAGGTATCATCATTAACTGAAGGAACATAGAATCTTTCTACGCTCATTTGAACATCTGCAATCCAAACCTCGCCGTTTTCTGCGTAAGGAATGGCAAACTGATAAGCAACCTCAGCCTCATGTTCTTCTTTATTTCCTGTTTCAAAGGTGTGAATTACCTGCAGCCATTCGCCCTGACGCTCGGTAGAGGGGTAATCGGGGGTAAAAACCTGCTCAACATTATTAGCGCGGGTAATAAACATTGATTCGCCCTGACTGTCAAGTCTGGCTCCTGTTTCGGCTACAGTCCACTTATGGGTTATATCGGTACGAATAACGCGGGTAGTAGGATTACCCTCAGAATCTTTGCCAAGGTAATAATAAGAGTAAATGTTCTGACCTTCCATAGCCATTTTGTTGGATTTGGTTGTGCCATCCAAAGCAACATAAGTAGTCTCATGCATATAAGCACGGAAGCCCTTGTTGTTTGTAACCTTTACCCAGAAGGTAGTGGTGTACTTAGCATTCTTTTCGATTGCTATAGTACCATCGTACACAAGATTAGCTCTTTCGTTTTCGGTTCCGTTGGTGAGCTTCCATGCATTGGCGGTAACACCCTCTGCAATTTCTACATCCTCCACAATTTCTGCGGTTGAATCACCAAGACCGCTTACAAACCAATTTGTGGGGGTTGTGCCTGAATAGCTTTCAAAATCGCCGTTTTCAATAAGGTTTTCGGTAGCGGCAGCTTCTGCGCTAACAACCGTAGAGCCTGTGAAACAGCAGGTGATAAGCAAGGTAAGGCACAAAACGAGTGATAAAATTTTGCGTTTCATTTTTACATATCTCCTTTTTAAAATATTAATGAATATATCATTAATGATATTGTAGCATAAATGACCAAAAATTACAAGTGTTTTCGCGAAAAAATATTCATTTTATTTAAAATTTTTGGGATGTAAATTGGGGTTTGAAGATGAGATTGTATTAAACAGATGTAGGGAACAGCCTGCGTTGTCCGTTCCTAAAAAATGTGGTAATTATACGGAACTCGCCAATTTGTGCGATAAACGGTTTAAATTTCTGCATTTTGAATTCTACATTCTAAAAACGGGGAAGAAATGAAAATTCTCACTTCTTCCCCGTTTTAATTAATTCGCCTAATTTTATAATCGGCTACACAAAAATTTTAATTTTAATAATATTACCCAAGAACAACCATACTGAAAACAAGGGCAAAAAGGGCAACGGTTTCGCAAAGACCTACAACTGTGATGTACTGCGAGAAGCCTTTACCCGTTTCGGCTAAAGCGTCTGCACCTGCGGCACCTGCTTTACCCTGCGCAAAAGCAGAAAGAGCCATTGCAACACCCGACGCAATTCCAAGACCAAACAAAAATGCGGGGTCGGCGGTAGAACCCTTCATTTGTTGGGCGAGAAGAAAGCCGTAAATGGTCTGAGTTAAGGGCGCACCTGCAAAAACCGTAAGAATGAAGGGGGCGGCTTTATTTTGCATATAGCACTTTTTCCAAGCGCCGATTGCCGCCTGACCTGCAATTCCAATACCAATGGCAGAGCCGATAGCGGCAATGCCCATAACCAAAGCTGTTCCTAAAAATCCTAAATTCATAATTATTCTCCTTTTAAAACTTTATTCAAATGGTTTAAATTTATGCCCACTCCAAGACATATCCAAATGGGATGAAAATTCCAAGGTATTAAGTCTTATTCCGTGGACTATAACAGATAAAACATTTAGTATCATATTAAGTCCGTGACCGAACACCAAAAGGATAATAGCAAGGAGCATAAACATTAAATTACCAAGCAGAGGCCCTGCCAGTTCATTTACGGTAGCAGAGATTGCCGCACCCGCAAGACCAACCGCCCAAAGGCGTATATAGGAAACAATATCTGAAAAAACATTAACCACACCAAGCAAAACCGAAACTATATTGGTTAAGCTTTCGAGTATGGATTTTATAACGCTTCCCTCATAATTTGCAAAAACGAAGCTCATAACAAAGCCTATTCCTATAAGGGCAAGGGATACCGTTCCTACGGGAATTGAGCCTATAACCAGCGAAAAGCTGAAAACTTCGGGGTTTACTACAAGGCTAAGCACCAAATAGTATATTCCAAGCAGTTGAAGTAAAGAGCCTACATCACCCAATATTTTAAGTGATTTTCTGTATCTGACGGCGCCCTTTAAATGAGCCACCGAAAGCTGAATAAGTGCTAAAGTAAAACAGAAAATCTGTAGATTTTGTGAGGTGGTAAGGCCAATATCACCACTTGTCCAGAAGGGGTGCCATAGCTTATCGGCATAGACATTTGAAATTACGGGAATGGAAAGGCTTTTGAGCCACTGGGGAAGCTGCTCGGGGGAAAGTCCAAACCAAGTGCAGGTTACAGTACCCCAAAGCAGGGTAGAAAGTCCAAAAAGACCTATAAGCAAAAATGCGGGTTGAACCTTCTTTTTGGAAATAACCGATTTTAGTATGGGTATAGCCGCAACCGCCGTTATAAGCAGTCCGTACCCGCCGTCACCAAAAATAATTCCAAAGAAAATTAAAATAAAGGCTAAGAACCAACCTGAAATATCGTATTCAAAATATCCCGGAACGGTACCTAAAAAGTCGGTAAGGGGATAAATTAAACTTACGAATTTGTTGTTTTTCAGCTTGGTTGGAACATCGTCCTCCTCGGTGGGGTCCTCCGCAACAAGTCCCCAAGAGTTTATCCTTGCCGTTTCGGTAAGCTTTTCTAAATTGTCACTTTCAATATATCCCTTAAAATAGGCTACGGAAAGTGAGCCTTGGTTATTTTCCAACAAACCTTCATCATTCATACCCGTGGCATAAATTTCAAACTCTATTTCCTTTTCGCATTGCTTTATTGCAGATTTTATACCATCAACAAAGCAAGCAAACGATAAAAGCTTTTGATTGATTTCTTGGATTTTTTCTTTTATTTCGGCTATTTTTTGCCTTAATTTTTCGGTTGAAAGCTGGGGCAATTTCAGTTTATAGTGATTTAAATGCTGAATAAGCTCCTCTGCTTCGCCCACCACCAAAAATTTCACCGAATGTTTTCCTTTTTGAAGGGCTAAGGTTGTGACCGATTGGTCAAGGGAATTATATTCACCTTTTGGCGCTTCAAAAAGTGTTAGCTTTACATTTTTTTTGGCTAGGTTTTCAAGAGCTTCGGGGTTAATATCTCCCCATTCCTTAAGTCTGTCAAGCTCGTTTACATAGGTTATTTCCTCGCCCTGTAAAGCCTTTTTAACATCGCAAAGGTCAGATACCTCGTTAGCCAAAGCGTAAGCCTTGTCATAGGTTATTTCTTTTTGTTCTGTCTGTTTTGTTAAGCCCTCATTAAGAACCAATGCGGTGCTTTCAAGCAGAGTCATTTTGTTTTTAAGCTTTGCTAATTTTTCACCCGAGCCTTCGGCAATTTCAATATGAACAAGCCCCATTTTTTGCAACTCTTTAAGGGTTTTTTCCTTTGTATTTCCCAAAATTATAAGGGAAACCTTTTTCATTGGCACTATCATAACGAACTAACCTCCTTTTCGGAAGTATCGGCGCCGCGAAGGGCGATTTTTCGTTTTGAAATTTTTGAACGAACTACGGCGGCAACCTGTTGGTCTGCCATATAAACCTTAATTTTTCGGATATTTTCTTTTGTTTCGGGGATTTTTACCTTTTCAAACAGGTTAACTCTTTGGGAGGTTGCGTGAAGCTCATTCTCTAAAAGTCGCACCTGTTCGTCTAACACTTCTGCCTCCAAATCAAGGGACATTGCCTTTTCTATAAAATCTGCAGCTATATCCACCCAAAGCGGGGTGGCGTATAAATCGTAATCACCGCGGGAGAAATCCGCCCCCATAAAGGTGGGAATTTCAACACCTGCAATGTTTCCCAGCCCCTTGCGGATGTTACTTACCGTAACAATTCCTTCGGGGAAGGCACCTTCCTCACTAAAGACGGCTATCCATTCATCAAAGCCCTTTTCAAGGTCAGCGCGCTTGTTTCGTACCGCCTTGGCATTTGCCTCAATAGTGCGAATTTCTGCTTGAAGCTGTTGCTTTTTAAGTGTTAGAGTAGGCAAATATCTTTGGTACATTTTAAGGGCATCCTTTTGTACCTTTAACTCATTTTTAGTTAATTTGATTTTTGCCAAGATTTTATCCTCCCTTATTTAACAGGCCAAAATTCGTCTGTAAGGTCGGATTTTATACCTGTTTCGTCCCTTTCAAAGCAGTCGGCTAAAATTTCCCAGCCTAAATCAAGAGCCTGCTCTAAGGTAAGGTTAACCGATAAATCCATTAGCTTGTTTTCAAAAAGCTCGCCGTATTTAAGGAGTTTTTCATCCCAACGGCTCATAGCAAAGCCCATATTTTTCTTTTCCAGTGTTTCCTTGTAGGAGGAATACATACGAATCATAGCATCCATAAGGGCGCGATGGTCTTTACGGGTTTTGCCGTTTACATTTTGTTTAAGACGGGAAAGGGAGCCAAAGGGTTCAATTCTGCCGCCCTTCAGATAATACTGACCTTCGGTAATATAGCCTGTGTTATCGGGTACGGGGTGGGTAACATCATCACCCGGCATTGTGGTAACCGCCAAAACGGTAACCGAGCCTGAATCATCAAAGTCAACCGCCTTTTCGTAACGGGCGGCAAGCTGAGAATAAAGGTCACCGGGGTAACCGCGGTTAGAGGGTACCTGCTCTTGCGTAATGGCAATTTCCTTCATTGCGTCGGCAAAGTTGGTCATATCGGTTAAAAGCACCAATACATCCTTATTTTGAAGGGCAAATTGCTCGGCAACCGCTAAGGTCATATCGGGAATCATCATACATTCAACGGTGGGGTCGGAGGCGGTGTGAATAAACATAACCGTTTTGCTAAGAGCTCCGCCCGCCGCAAGGGCATCCTTAAAATAAAGGAAATCGTCGTATTTAAGTCCCATACCGCCAAGAAGAATAACATCTGCTTCGGCTTGCATGGCAATTCGGGCAAGAAGCTGATTGTAGGGCTCACCCGAAATGGAGAATATAGGAAGTTTTTGAGATACAACAAGAGTATTGAACATATCAATCATAGGGATGTTGGTTCTCATCATTCGGTTTGCCAAAATACGCTTTGTGGGATTAACCGAGGGACCGCCGATAGGCTTTAGATTATCGGTAAGGGCGGGGCCGTTATCCCTTGGCTCACCCGAGCCGTTGAAAATTCTGCCTAAAAGGTCATCACTAAAGGAAACACGCATTTCGCTACCTAAAAAGCGAACCTCGTCACCTGTGGATATACCCTGACCGCCCGCAAAAACCTGAAGCGAAACGGTATCACCCTCAATTTTGTTTACCTCTGCCAAGGATTTACCAAATCGAGTGGTTATTTCGGCAAGCTCGTTATATTTAACCCCTGTTGCCTTTACGGTAATAACATTACCAACAATAGATTCAATTTTATTAAAAACCTTGTTCATTCCTATTCACCGCCCTTTAGTAAAAGCTCTGCTTTTAATTCGATTTTTCCGTTACCCTCTTTATAAAGGGTATCAATTTCGGCTTCAACCCTTTTAAAGTCGTCACCTTCAAATTCGGTGTAATTCCAGTCAATAAATCTTTGACGCATACGGTTTATAAAGTTTCTGGCGGCGTCCTTGCTTTCTACCGAATACTCACTACCCAAAATAGCTATAAGCTTATCTGTAACATAGCGTTGACGGGCGGTAAAGCAGTTGGCTTCAATGGGGTCAAAGGAGTTTTGTTGAAGATAAACGGCATCCAGCATTTCACCCTTCAGGTAGGTAACATAATCGGAAATTGATGTGCCCTCTTCACCTACAACCTTCATCATAGAGCCTATTTCATCACTTGTATAAAGAAGATTTTTAAGGAAATCAGATTTTTCTTTATCTATAACAGTGGCGTATTTTGACCAGGAAATAAGGGGGTCAATGGCGGGATATTTTCTGGCATCCGAGCGTTCACGGGAAAGACCGTGGAAGGCGCCGACAACCTTTAAGGTTGCCTGAGTTACGGGCTCCTCAAAGTTACCGCCCGCAGGGGATACCGTACCGCCGATTGTAACCGAACCAAAGCTACCATCGGGCAAGCGAACATAACCTGCTCTTTCATAAAATGCCGCGATGTAGGATTCAAGATAGGCGGGGAAGGCTTCCTCACCCGGAATTTCCTCAAGTCTGCCTGACATTTCTCTAAGCGCCTGAGCCCAACGGGAGGTTGAGTCGGCAAGGAGAAGAACATTAAGTCCCATTTGGCGGTAATATTCGGCAAGTGTTACCGAGGTGTAAACTGAAGCCTCACGGGATGCAACGGGCATTGAGGAGGTGTTACATATAATAATGGTGCGTTCCATAAGGGAACGACCTGTTTTAGGGTCGGTAAGCTCGGGAAATTCGGTAATGGTTTCAACAACCTCACCTGCACGCTCACCGCAAGCGGCGATTATAACAATATCCACATCGGCATATTTTGATGTGGTGTGCTGTAAAACCGTTTTACCTGCACCAAAGGGGCCGGGGGTACAGTAGGTACCGCCCTTTGCCACGGGGAAGAAGGAGTCAATAAGGCGAACCTTGGTTTCCATTGTTTCTTTTGGGGCAAGTCTTTCGCTATAACATCTGATGGCGCGTTTAACGGGCCATTTAAAGGACATTGCAAGGGGATATTCCCTACCGCGCTCATCTGTTACTACCGCAACCGTTTCGCTTACGGTGTATTCCCCTTTTTCGGCAATGGATTTTATTTTGTAGCTTCCAAGCATATTAAAGGGTAGAAAAATTTTGTGGGTAAATGCGCCCTCGGGCACTGTACCGAAATATTCACCCGCGCGAAGGGTGTCACCAACCTTGGCAGTGGGGGTGAACTCCCATTTTGCTTCGGAATTTAATCCGTCGGCATAATTACCGCGTTCCAAAAACCAACCCGCTTTTTTCGCTAAAACGGGAAGGGGATTTTGAAGTCCGTCATAAACCTGACCTAAAAGTCCGGGGCCAAGCTGAGCCGAAAGCATTTCGCCTGTGAACTCAACCTCGTCACCGCATTTTATGCCACCCGTCATTTCGTAAACCTGAATTTGAGCAACATTGCCGCGAATACGGATAACCTCGCTTTTAAGGGCTGTGTCATCTACCTTAACAAAGCAGATTTCGTTCATAGAAACATTGCCGCTGAACTCAACAGACACAAGGTTTCCGTTAACGCTTAAAACTTTGCCTATATTTTTGGTCATTGTATAGCCTCCAACCTATCTCCATTCAAAATGGAGTTGTAAATATTTTTGTATGCCGACTTTCCAAGCTCGGTACTAAACTGTCTTATGCGGGAAAGAAGCTTTAATTTTAGACAGTAGTAGAATAAAAATTCACTTGAAAAATTATCCATTGGTCTTAAAGAGTCCAAGAAATTCAAACGGTAGGTGTTTAAAAAGCTTTCTGCCTCCCAAGGGGTTTTTGAGTCCACCGCGGTGGCGGCTGCGCTCAAAACCTCGGAGGAAAAAATCTCATTACCCACATTAAATTCCTTTTTCATTTTTTCTGCCCTTGCTACACCTAAAGCCAGCCTTAAATTTCGCTCGCCCTCATTCCAAGCGTTTATAAGGGCAGAGGGGGATTTTTCTCCCACCCTTGGCGGAACAAGACTTAACATTTTAAGCTGTTGCCATACCTTTTTGGAAAGAGTCGATTCACATAGCTTTAAAAATGCTTCCTCGGTTATGGGAAGGGGCATATTTTCGCCAATGCCGTCAAGGGACGGAAGTTGGGATATTAAATAATATTCAGCCATAATTACTCCGCCTTTTTAAGAAGTTCGGTAACCTTTGGGCTAAGATAGTTTGAAAGCATTTCAACTACTGCCTTAGTAGAGTAATCGTAATAGGCAGAGCCTTCATTTACCGCAATACGGAAGCCGCCGTCAAAATTATCGTTGGGCTTAAGGGTGACGCCCTTTAGCATTTTTTCTTTAAGTGCCGAAAGCAAGGCTTCCTCTAGGCGGGAAAGGTCGTCGCTGTTTAAAATTACCGAAAGGCTGTCGGTATCGGGATTTTTTGCCCAACCCTCTAAAGCATTTATAATAATCTCTGCCAAAGCGTTAGAGGAATAAACAGCGCTTACTTTTTCGCTTATCACAGTCTCAAGCTCCCTTGCCACGCTCTGCCTGAAGGAAATAAGTAGATTCCTGCCTGCCTGAGTTATGGAATCCTCACTTGATTGCACAATTTTTGCGTTTTCTGTTTTGGCATCCTCAATAATTTTTTCTGCCCTTGCCTTGGCGTCTTCAATAATTTTTTCTGCCCTTGCATTAGCGTCATCAATTATAGTCTTAGCCTGAGCTTCGGCTGCTTCTACGCCATCCTTTTTTATTTGGTCTATTAGTTCGTTTAAATGTATTTCCATAAGGCTTTCTCCTTTTTTAAAATCTGATTTTAATTAAAATTTCAAATTTCAACGATATACCTTTTTAGTATACCACTAATTTTTGGTAAAATCAATATTTTTATTAGGAATAAATTTGTGGAGCTGGTTGCTTTTTCACTCGCGTTCACATAATTTGTAATTTTAAAGCAAGCTTTGGTTTTTGTTTGCAAATTTTTTAAATATGTGATAATATAAATGCGGGAAGTGATATTATGATATATACTGTTACCTTTAATCCTGCAATAGATTATGTAATGCAGGTGGGAGATATTGAATTTGGCATAACAAATCGCAGTAAAACAGAAGAAATTCTTTTTGGCGGCAAGGGCATAAATGTGTCACAGGTGTTAAGTGAGCTGGGCGAGGAAACAACCGCCTTGGGCTTTACCGCGGGTTTTACGGGCGAGGCTTTGGAAAAAGCAGTTTCCCAAAAGGGTATAACCGCTGATTTTATCCGCCTGAAAAAGGGAAATACCCGTATAAATGTTAAGTTAAAGGGAAATGTTGAAACCGAAATAAATGCCGCAGGCCCCCACATTGAGAAGGATGAAATAACCCGGCTTTTTAAAAAGCTTGATAATATAAAATCGGGAGATACTCTGGTGCTTGCAGGCAGTGTGCCAAAATCACTTCCCGCCGATATTTATGAGCAGATAGCCGAAGCGGTTAAGAATAAAAATATCCGTCTTGTGGTGGATGCCACAGGCGAGCTGCTTTTAAAGGCTTTAAAATATAACCCCTTTTTAATTAAACCCAACCGTCAGGAATTGGAAGAAATAATGGGTGAAAGTCTTGAAACAGAGGAAAAGCTTATTTCTGCCGCAAATTTTTTAAGGCAAAAGGGGGCTAAAAATGTGCTTGTTTCTTTGGGCGAAGAGGGCGCAATGCTCCTTGCCGAAAATGGTGAAATCTACCGTCAAGCGGCGTTTAAAGTAAAGGCTATAAATACCGTAGGTTCGGGCGATTCTATGATAGCGGGATTTTTAGCAGGGTGCGAAAAAGGGTACGAATACGCCCTTAAACTCGGCGCCGCCGCAGGTGCCGCAACCGCCGCATTATCAGGACTTGCAACCAAGGAAAAGATTGAAGAAATAATGGAGCTATGAGGTAGAATTACAATGTATATTAAAAGAATATTATCATTATTATTAATGCTTGTAATAGCAATTTGTCTTGTTGCTTGCAATGAGTATGAAATTACAAGCAATACTGCATCGGTCAACAACGAGGCTCTAACCGAAAATGACAGTGAAGAAACAAGTGATGAAAACATTACTGAGAGTGCGGAAAATAAAGAGGAAATCGAGAGCAGTCAAAAAGACAGCAGTTCAAAAGCATCAAAACCCGACAGTAGTTCAAAATCAAATAAATCAGAAGTATCTGTAACTACTACCACAAGCACAACAAAGCCAGTGGATGTAAATACAAGCAGTAGTAATTATAAACAAGCTACCGATAAAGATAAAAATGTTACTGTAGCTAGTGATGGCACGGTAAGTATAACAATACCAAAATGGTTTTTGTTTAAAATAGAACCAGATTACAATTATCAGTTGACAAATAAAGAAGTAAATGAGTACAAATTCAAAAGTGTCACAAAGAATTCTGATGGCTCAGCAACCTATAAAATTGGCTATAACGATTATCACGGTATGCTGTTAATGTCACAAAGCAGTGTAAATGCAGTTGTTTATAAATATAAACATAATATCTGGTTTTCTAAAATTGATGCAGACGCGGGCTATAATAACATAAAGATTTATACAAAATATAATTCTTTAGAGGATTTTGATGATGATTTTAGTGCTTATATTGCATTATCGGGCTTGCAAACAACCTTTTATCAATATATGCATTTTAATTATTCGGTTGGCACAACCATAACAGTTTATAATAAAGATAATGTTGTTTTGGAAACCTACAAATTTCCCGATTTGGTAAAATAGGGTTAAAGCAAACTGTTTTAAGGGAGAGTTTATATGTTTAAGGTAAAAGTGGATTTTTTAAAAACCGTAGGGAAAATAAAGCCAATGCACGCCACAAATAACGGTCCCATAAAGGGCATTGGCTTTGGCGGTGCAAATGCTAACGGCTTTGAAATGTGGAAAAACGCAGGAATTCCTTATGTCAGAACCCACGATTCATCTTTTTGTGCAGCCTATGGTGGTGAGCATACAGTTGATGTTCACGCCGTTTTTCCGAATTTTGATGCCGACCAAAATAACCCTGATTCTTATGATTTTGCTGTTACCGATAATTACTTAAAGCAAATTACAAATTGCGACTCAAAGGTGTTTTACAGACTTGGCACTAAAATCGAGCATGAGGTTAAAAAATATAACACCTTGCCCCCTAAGGACTTTAAAAAGTGGGCAGAGATTTGTGAGCATATTATAATGCACTACACAAAGGGCTGGGCTAACGGATTTTTCTATGATATTGAATATTGGGAAATCTGGAACGAGCCCGATTTAGACCCTGAGGACAGTAATAATAAACGCACTTGGGGCGGAACGGCTGAGCAGTTTTATGATTTTTATGAAACTGCCGCAAAGCATCTTAAAGCTCGTTTTCCAAAGCTTAAAATAGGCGGTCCCGCATCGGCCTATCGCGAGGATTGGATAGAAGGCTTTTTAAAGCATATCACTCGAGACGGTGACAAAGTGCCGTTGGATTTTTTCTCCTGGCATTGTTATGGCTTTGCTATAGATAAAATTCACAACCGCAGTATTTGGGTACGCAATAAGCTAAACGAATACGGCTACACAGCCACCGAAAGCATACTTAATGAATGGAATTATATTAAAAGCTGGGATGAATTTGCCTATAGTGTGAGGCATATAACATCAATTAAGGGTGCAGTGTTCAGTTTAGCCGCAATGTGCAAGGCTCAGAATGAAGGCTTAATAGATATGCTTATGTACTATGACGCCCGACCTAGCGCATATAACGGACTGTTCGATTTTTATACCTATGAGCCGCTAAAAGGGTATTACGCCTTTAAAATGTTTAACGAGCTGTACAGTTTAAAAAATGCTTGCCAATGTGAAATAAATAATGAAGCTATTATTTACGCTGCCGCCGCAATAAACGGTGATAAAAAGGCGGTGCTTATAAGCTGCTTTACCGATGATGACACCTGCGCTGAGGAGATAGAAATAAAGCTTGATTTTGGCGCTTTAACTACCCAATTTGAAATGATGTTGTTGGATGCAGAGCATAACTGCGATAAGGTGGGAATCGTGAACTCAGGCTCAGTAATTAAAATGTCACCAAATACAGCTTGTCTGTTAAGAAGTATATAAATAAAAAACCTGTGATAGAAATTTTTCTGTCACAGGTTTTTTCGCTTTAATACGCCTTTATTGCAGTTTTTAGTGTTTGTAATCATAAAGATAAATTGTGGGTAGAAAGGCGAATATCATCTATACACCGTAGGGGCAGGCGTCCTCGACTGCCCGTAAGGTTTTGCGCTAATTTAAGGCTTTTTTACGGACAGTCCGGGAGGCCTGTCCCTACCATTAAATTTATAAATCCCAGCAATAAACAATAATTCACCAATTATTATTTCTTATAACTCAAAATTACAACGGCTGAAAGAATAAGCCCCATACCAATAAGTCCCGAAATGCCCATTGTCTGGTCATAAACCATAAGCCCTACAAGAGCGGCAACAATGGGCTCCACACAGGCTATAACCGAATATCCAAAGCCGTTTAATCATTTTTTATAGCTTAATATTATGCTTGTGGTTTAATTATTATTGTTTTCATGTTCTGCTTTGATTTTTTCGTTGGTATGAGCATCCATTCGCGGAATAACAATCATATCTTTTTCGTGCACGCTAAGGGTAGCAATATCGGGTTTTGCACCGTATTGAGGTATATTAACTAGCCAATATCCGTCTACACAGTCATCAAGACAAATCCAACCCTGCATTCCTTTAAAAACACCTTCGCTTATATATTCTTTTTTATCCACAATAATTTCTACTATATCCATTTCTTTCATATCAATCATCTGCATACGGCGTGATTAGTCGGATTTTACCATTGGGTTCTACCATCCAGTGGTAAATGTAATATCACCGCTTTTGTCCTTTCTTGGTATTCTTATAATAATATTTATTCTTTGACCATTGCTATTAAGCTTATTTAATGTATACTGACCTGCAACATATTTTTCTAATGCTTGTTGTTCGATTTCTGATTTTAACCAGTGTGAATCCTCAATTGTATATCCCCATAAATTAAACAATTTATCCTTTCCATGTTTGTATTCGTTTTTTGGATCGAAAAGATAAGGGTCATACTTGCTGTATTCACTGTTTGCAGTTGCGTGTTTTTGAACGGTTAAACACGATTTTGGCGTAGTGGTACAATGACAGTATTTATGCTGAGGGAGATCTGGCATAGCTGTTTTACTAAACCAACATTTATCTAGTCTTAGACAAGTAGGACAATGTGTTTTACCCATAGCAATATGTTTCCACGCTATCCAAACTTTAAAATTTTCAGGAGACATATTCCTGAATTTGTTGCTATAATTATAACTGTTTGTTGACATTTAATATAAACATCCCCCTTTGTAATTTTAAACGTACGTTTATTTAAATTATAATACATACGAAACTAAAATCCCTCACCATTACAAAGTGTAGGGTCGATACAAAGGAAAGCATATTCAATTATAAAGTTATTTTAATACTTCATTACATTTTATAACTAAGTATCACCACCGCGGTGAGTATAAGGAGCATACCGGTTATTCCTAAAATTCCCATTGTTTGGTCGTAAAAGATAAGCCCTACAAGGGCGGCAACAATGGGCTCCACACAGGCTATAACCGAAGCCTCGCTGGCGGGAACCTTTTTAAGTCCGCAGGTGTAAATTATGTAGGGCAACACCGTAATTACTATCGCAAGCCCCAAAAATAGGGGAGCAGTATTTATATCGGTTGATACAGCAATTATAACATTTTTCCAATTGCAAAAGGGGATAAGAGCAAGGGCAGAAAAACAAAAGGCGTAAAAGGTCGCAGTCCAAAAGCTGTATTTTCTAAGGGCGTAAACGCTGAAAATACTGTAAAGTCCGTATCCAAGCCCTGAGCCTATGCCAAAAATAAAGCCTAAAGGAGTCACACTTCCCCCACCCGAAATTAAGGTGCATCCCACAACGGCTAAAATAAGACAAATAATCTTAGTGGGGGTTATTTTTTCCTTAAAAAGTATTGCCGATAAAAGCATTATAAAAATTGGGGCGGTGTACATTAAAATACAGGCGGTGCCAAGGGAATTGTTAAGCTCCATAGATTTAAGGTAGCAAATGTTAAAAAAAGCGAAGCTGACAATACCCATACCCGCAAACCGCCAAAGGTCACGAAGCTTAATTTTAAAAAGCCTTTTGTTGTAGAACAAAAGCAGTAAGCCAAGCATAATCGCCGTAAGGGTTGACCGAACGGCGATTATTGAAATACTGTCAATTCTGTTTTCTTTTAGGGGAGTGGTGAAAAGACCAATGCATCCCCAAAGCGCTCCTGCAAGGGCGATTAGGAAAATGTTAAAGGATTTTTTGTTTAATAAAGTTTTCATATTATTCGTTGTTGAATTTAGATTTGTATGGTTGAAATGTAAAGCCTAAAACTGCCTTAAAATCAGAATTGATGTGGACGCGGGGTAAAAGTTATGCCGTATCCACAAACCTATTCGTAATTGGATAAAACGCCACGCGTTTTACATTTCGGTGGGGGCGTCGATTTTGAGGAGCTTTAATACATTTGCTATAGTTGTTTTAACTGCTACGCAAAGGCTAAGTCTTGCCTGCATAATGTTCTCTGCCTCACCTTTAACGCGGCAGGAGTTATAAAAACGGTGGAACAGGGTGGCAAGGTCAAATGCATAGCGGGTAATAAGCGCGGGGTCGTAGCCTTCAGCCGCATTGATAATTGTCTGAGGCAGGGAAGAAAGATGACGAATAACCTCGCGCTCCTCAGATGCCGAAAGACAGTCAAGCTCATCGGCTGAAAGAGCTTCAGGAGTAATTCCCTCGGCGGCAAGATTGCGTAAAATACTGCAAATTCTGGCGTGTGCGTACTGCACATAGTAAACGGGATTTTGGCTGGACTGCTCAACCGCCAAATCAAGGTCAAATTCAAGGTGGGTGTTAGGCTCCTTGGAGTTGAATACATACCTTGCGGCATCAATGGGAACCTCATCCAAAAGGGTCTCAAGGGTAACCGCCTTGCCTGAACGCTTGGAGAGCTTGTAGGTCTCGCCGTTTTTAACAAGACGAACCATTTGCATAATAACAATTTTTAAACGGTTGGCATCTACACCAAGGGCGGTTAAAGCTGCCATCATACGGGCAATGTAGCCGTGATGGTCTGCGCCTAAAATATCAATCGCCTTGTCAAAATTACGGGTAACCAACTTGTCGTAATGGTAGGCAATGTCGGGTACCAAATAGGTGGGCACACCGTTTGCGCGCATTAAAACGCGGTCTTTTTCATCACCAAATTCGGTGGATTTAAGCCATAAAGCACCCTCCTGCTCGTAGGTGTAGCCCGAAGCCTTTAGCTTTTCAATTATATCGGTAACGGCGCCGCTGTTGTGAAGGTCGCTTTCCAAATACCAACGGTCATAGGTAATGCGGTATTTTAAAAGGTCATCCTTTAATTTTTGAATGTTTTTAGGTAACGCAAAATCACAAAGAGCATCTCTGCGCTCGTCTTCATCGGCGGTAACATACTTGTCACCATGAATTTCGGCAAATGCCTTTGCGTGGGCAATAATATCATCACCTAAATATGCATCTTCGGGGATTTCTACACTGTCGTCAAAAAGCTCTAAGTAACGCGCCTCAAGGGAGATTTTAAATTTGTTAATCTGATTACCTGCGTCGTTTACATAAAACTCGCGCTTAACCTCATAACCCGCCCAGTCATAAGCGGCGGCTATGGAGTCGCCTAAAGCACCGCCACGGGCGTTACCAATGTGCATAGGGCCTGTAGGATTAGCCGAAACAAATTCAACAAGTACGCTTTTGCCCTTGCCGTAATCACTTCTGCCGTAGTTTTCCTTTTGCTCTAAAACATCTAAAACAATGTCACTGTAAAAGCGGTCGGAAAGATATATGTTCATAAATCCGGGACCTGCAATTTCAATTCGGCTTATGTAGCCACCAATGGTGATTTCGTTTACAATTGCCTCGGCAATCATACGGGGAGCCTTTTTAAGCGCTCTTGCCCATACCATAGCGGCATTAACTGCATAGTCACCGTGGGTGCGGTCACCTGGAATTTCAATATTAAAATCGGGCAACGGCTCGGCGGGAAATTCACCCTTAGCCACGCATCTGCCTGCCGCCGATAAAATAGTATCCTTAATTTCTTGTTTTACACTGTTTACGATTTTAGACATTTTATTTACACTTCCTTAATGGTTATTGTCATTTGATTGCGGTTGAGCTCAGAGCCGTTTACATCTACCGTGTACCGTAGCGAAAGCTCACCGCCGTTTTTATTTAAATTATTTTCTATTTTTTCACCGTAAAAGCCCATAGTCATCGTGCCGTATGGGGTTTGGTAAAGGCAGTTGCATCGCTTTTGCTTTTCAATAACAAATCGACTTTGGTAGCTACCGCTTCGCGTTACCGAAACGGCGCCGTCAGAGCCTACCTTTACGGTAGTTTGTATAGACTCGTTATCCCCCGAAATAAATGCATCGGAATATTTTATAAGGTAGGAGCCATCTTTTTCGGCGAATTTACCTTCAGCCGTAAGCTCAATAGTGTCGCTTTCACCACGATCATCAATTTGAACAGTTTTAACTTTAACTAATACATCCTTCATTTTGTTTACCTAAATATATTCAAAAATATCTACCTGACTTACGCCCTTTTCAATGCTTTCACCCATTAAAATTTCGGCAGTTTTGGAAAAAGCGTCGGGGCGGTCACTTACAAAGTATTTACATTCACCGCCAACGGGATTTAACATATCGTTTTCCTCAAGATGCCTTTTAACCATCTGAGCCGTTGCGGTGCCGGGGTCAATAAGTGTAACAGCATCACCCATAATTTTTGCAATTGTGGATTTTAAGGCGGGGTAGTGGGTGCAACCCATAATAAGTGTGTCTACATTTCCCTCTTTGAGTGGAGAAAGATACCGCTTTGCTACCGAAAGGGTAACATCATCATCAGCCGAAATCCAACCCTCCTCAACCAAGGGAACAAATAGGGGACAGGAGTTTGCAACAATTACCGCATCGGGTAAAATTCTTAAAACTGCCCTTGCGTGGGAGCGACTTTTTACCGTAACGGGTGTGCCGATAACACCAACCCTGCCGTTTTTTGTGGCTTCTGCCGCCGCCCTTGCCGCGGGAGTAACAACCTCTAAAAAGGGTACGGGAAGCTCGTCAGCCGTCATATACGCTACCGAAGAAACGGTGCCGCAGGCGGCGATTATCATTTTAACATTTTGACTAAGCAAAAATGCCTCGTCCTCGCGGGCATATTTTTTAACAATGTCATTACTTCTGGTGCCGTAGGGTACTCGACCTGTATCACCAAAATAAACAATATCCTCGTTGGGTAGAAGCCTTTTAAGCTCCCTTACCACCGTAAGACCGCCAAGACCTGAATCAAAAACACCAATCGGTCTGCTGTCTGACAAAAAAATCGCCCCCTTAGTATCATAATAATTCTATAATATCATATCACATTTTAATTCAGTTATCAAGAGAATATTTGAGTTATTTGTAAAATATTATATTGTATTATTTTTCAATATTTTGTTGACAAATGGCGGCTTGATGTTATAAAATAGATGTATTAATAATAAAGAGGTGCTTTTTATGGCAAAAACTGTTAAAGACATTCTTGCAATTATAGAAGAAAATGGCATTAAAATGGTGGATTTTAAAATGGTAGATATTAACGGTCAGTACCGTCATGTTACCATTCCTGCCGAGAATTTTTCCGAAGACACTATGAAAAGCGGTATTGGTTTTGACGCTTCTAACTATGGCTACGCCGTTGTTGAAAAGAGCGATATGGTGTTTATCCCCGATCCCGACACCGCCACCATTGACCCCTTCTGTCAAATTCCCACCCTTTCAATGACAGGTAACGCAATGATAATTGATACACCTGAAAACCGTCCCCTTGCACAGTATCCCCGCAACATTATTACTGCCGCCGTTGATTATATGAAAAAGAGCGGCGTTGCAGACGAAATGAAGATATTACCCGAATTTGAGTTTTATCTTTTTGATGATGTAACCTGGAAGGTAGACGGTAGCTGTGTAGGTGCTACCGTTGACGCAAAGCAGTCATACTGGAATTCCGATAGCGAGGGACTTGGCGTAGTTGTTCCTAAGCAGAAAAACTACCACATTGCAAAGCCCTTTGATATTTCTTACGAGTGCCGTAGCGAAATGTGTATGCTTATGAAGGAAGCGGGCATTGAAATCAACTATCATCATCCCGAGGTTGCCGCATCAGGTCAGTTTGAAATTGAACCTCAGCTTGGTGAAGTAGTACATATGGCTGATGCCACTATGATGATTAAGTACATCATTCACAACACCGCTTTGAAATACGGTAAATCCGCTACATTTATGCCCAAGCCCATTTACGGTGAGGCTGGTAGCGGTATGCATGTTCATATGATTTTGTTTAAGGATGGACAGCCTGTTTTCTCTGACGATAATGGTTATTCACATCTTAGTGAAACTGCACACTATTTCATAGGTGGTTTGCTTAAGCATATCGGTTCGCTTTGTGCAATCACCAACCCCAGCACCAACTCCTTTAAGCGCCTTGTTCCCGGTTTTGAGGCTCCTGTTACCGTTGGTTATGCAACCTCCAACAGAAGTGCGGTTATTCGTATTCCTGCTTACGCAAAAAGCCCCGACAAGCGCCGTTTTGAGCTTCGCAACCCCGATGCTACCTGTAATCCATATTTCTGCTATGCAGCAATTCTTATGGCAGGTCTTGACGGTGTTAAAAATAAAATTGATCCTCACGCAAACGGTTGGGGCCCCTACGATATGAACCTTTACAAGCTTCCCGAGGAGGAGAAAGCAAAGCTTCAGGGCTTACCTGTTAGTCTTGACGAGGCTCTTGATTGCCTTGAAAAGGACCACGATTATCTCACCGAAGGCGGAGTTTTCCCCGAAGAGCTTATTTCCAACTTCATTAAGACCAAGCGTGCCGAGGTTAGAGAGCTTGCCGCTATTCCTCATCCCGCCGAATTTGATAAATATTATAATCTGTAATATTTATCTGTTATATTTAATAAGATAAAGTAAAATCGCTTATGCCACACGCATAAGCGATTTTTGTTGGTTTATTCAATATTTTCTGTACCGCTGTCTGTATTATCGGTTGTGGTTTCGGTATCAAAATCGCCCTCGGTTGAGACGGCTCCGTTACCAAAATACAAACGCATTAAACCAAAGGAATTCTTTTTTCTTTGAAAACGGTTACGCTGTTTTATGAATTCTTTGGTTCGTTCAACCGGGATTGAAAGGTCGTCGTTACCAACCTTCATCATATGGCACATCCATATATAGCCTATACCGTAAGCATTTTGGGTGGCTTCCAAGGTTTTTCTTTCTACATAAGTGTTTACCTTGTGTGCAGAAAGGTATCTGATTCTTTCCCATTCTGCATGACCTTCTATACGCATTGTTCTAAGGTCTATGCTTTGACCAAATTCATCTGATCTACCCGTTGCCACGCCCGAAGCAACCTTTACCATATCCAGATTTTCGTGTTGCCATTGGTGTGTCATTTCGTGGCACAGAACACCCATATATTTAGTATGTGAAAGACCGTTGCGTATAAGAATGTAGGGGAAAACCTTATCTTCGGCATAGTAGCTTGAGCGCACCGCATCCTCTTCCTCCTTAAAGCTGTCACCGTGAGTAATGGGGATATATTCGCGGTTGCATACAGAAATAATGTTTGGATCGCCGTCGGGACTCCAGCTTAATCCAAGAACTCCGCCTTCGTCTGCATCATCAGTTGTTATAAATCGGTTTTGAAGGGTGGCTGTGTCGCTTAAGAATTCAGCATCCTCAAGGTAGTTGTAAAAATCAGCTGTAACAACCTCCTTGTATTTATCCAAAAACCACTGATTGATTTGAGCTTCAAATATGCGTATGTCACTTTGACTATGCTTTTCGGAGCAGACCGATTTTTCAAAGCAGCTTTTACAGCTTATCATACCCGAATATGCATAATAGTGATACTCATTGTTTTGATTTGATTCAGGGGAAATGGGCTTGCCGCAGAAGTCACAACTAAGGTTAAAGCTTTTACTTATTTCAAGCTGATTAAATTTATTTCTTGCTGCTCGAATACTGTTAAAGTATACGGTTTCATATTCGCCGTTGCTATTTTGATATTCATAGGTTTCGTTTGCAACCTTTAACAAAATCTTGCGTAACAGATGAAGATGCTCTTTGTCTGAGGCGTCAAACAGCTCTCCTGCTTCTTGACGGTGTATCATTTCCTGATAATACAGATAATCCTCTAGAATTTTAAGCATATAACGGAATTCTTCATCCTGCCAGAATACATTAACAAGTCCTGTTTCTAAAGGAGAATCCTCAAGAATATATAGGCACATTTCGTTTTCGGCTATTTCATCTATGCCGTCAATATTCATTTGAGCCGCCATATAGTTGGTAGTTATGTTGGCATTTTCCATATTTGCTTCTATGTTCCACGTGCTGCAACCAACTATTATTCTTTCGGAATGTTTTGGGAAGAATGTCGGAAGCATTTCGTTAAGAAGCAGCGCAAATAGATGCTCAATTCTTTGATGGTTTGAAGCGTTGAGGTAGGGACTGCCGATTTTTATACAGAATACATTTACATCTTTATATTCTCTATGCTGTTTTTCCATAGATTTTTGGTAGTCATATCTGGCTTCGCTATAGAACGGGTGATAACTGTTTTTAAATATTATGGTTCCGTAAACATCCAAATCAACATCGCAAACCAATCGCTTGAAGGCAAGGGAGGTATCGCTGCTATTTTGAACTATAACACCGTAATCTTCCTGATTGTGTACCGAAATCTTGCAGGTTCGTACAGGTCGGGTAACATACATTGGTTCACGGATGTTAGAGTCTGTAAGCTCTATGCGATTTCCTTTAATAGCCTCAACAGTATACTTAACACCGCCTACAACGATTTTTTGGTGTGGTATAAGGTAGCTGTACCTTCTTTGGTTACGAATTATGGTTTGATTGTTGGTAACGAATTCTACCTTTTCCATCAAACCGCTATTTTTCACAATAAAGGAATATGTTGCCTTATCAATGTAATAACGGCTGTTGGCGTCCTTGGTGATTTCTGCTGTAATATCGGCATTTTTATCTGTACAAGCGCACATTACAAGGGATTTAAGCATTTCCTCAGGCGTACCTTCGGTAGGTAAAGATGTGCTAAGCATATAGGCTTCGAGTTGTTCCTTAGTGCAACCTGTTATGTATGCCTTAATAACCGCTTCGTAGGCAATTGCGCGGGAGGTTTTGATCATACCGGGCGAATAGGAGGCAAGTACACCGGGCTTAAGGGTGAAGTGCCTTAAATGATACATCAAATAATTTCTAAGAAGATAGGGGCGGGAAATTATATTGATATACTCGGTTTTTTCGCCTATGCCCTGCATAGCAAGGTAGGTATGAGCAGCGTTGTTATGTGTATCAGAAACAGAACATATAACGCAGTTTCCGCCAAGAACATCATTCCAGCCTACATGGTGGTCAAATCGGGAGGCAATTCTTTCGCCAACAATGTTCAATTCGTTTTCGGCGTAGGTATCATATTCATCCTCTACAATCATTAAATCGTTTCGGGTGTAGCTTGTACAATCGCACAATATAGGAATATGGTTACCTATATTTCGCGATGGATCGGCAATTGTGCGGGATTGCATTGAGCTAAGTGTTTCTGCCTTCCATCCTGTTATATAGCTTTCGTTTGAGGGCTTTCTGGGAACGACTATTCTATATATATTTCTTCTTGAGAAGAAGTTATCAACAACCTGCTCCAAATCGAAGAAGCCGTCAGACATATATAGGGTTGCAATTTTGTCATCAAAGTCAAGAACGGAATGTACAATTTTGGCAAAAAGCGCTTCCTCCTGCACAGCATCACCAAAATCATAATAAATTATCAGTCCAAGATTGGTTACGATATTTCTGATATAATCGGTATAATCGGGATCGCATACATCCTCAGCAGTTGCTATTACAATGTCGGGGGATTTAATAACAATCTCAGGTTCTATATCTTCTTTAATGTAGTTGTTTCTAACCATAGCGTCGAGATAGGTGTGGTTGTTTTGATGTTTACTATGCTTTTCCTTTTCCCTCGCTCTTTTTTCTTCAATTTCTACATATTCACCAATATCGGTGATAAGAGGAAGATTTTCAAAACCGAAATACTCCTTAAAAGAATTTTTGATTTTTTGAACGGTTATTTGTTTTTTCTCATCACCGCTTACAATTAAAACTACCCTTTGAGTTTTTGCAACCTTGATTTTAATCATTGATGTGAGATAGGGTTCAAAATCAACATATGAAGGAGTTTTAAGCAAAACATTTTGGTCACGGTCTATAAGGTTATATGCTGCCACATAACATTCGTTAACCTCCAGATTGTTAAGCTCTATAAAGCTTTCCAAAGCCTCATTATGCTCTTGAGTCTTGTATTCGGTTTGAGAGTGGTCTTCAAAATTATAGTATGTTATTGAATTTTTAAATACATCCTTTTTCCAATTAAACTTTGCGGCGCGAGTTATGTGATCAGGCTCGGTTACAAAGTTTCTCATAAAAATGTATTTGTAATTTTTTGGGTCCTCAATCAATGCATATCTTGATTTAGCAAACTCCCTTTTGTTGGAGCACACCTTTTTTCTTCTGTATTCTTCAAGAAGATCCTTCCATTTTGATCTGCCCAGACAGAATATGGCAAGTTCTGTTAAAAGCGAAAGAAGTCCCGCATATGCATAGGGAAGAAGAAGGGTGTTGCCGTAGGAGGTATAGGAATACGATTGCCATATAAATATGCCTGAAAGAGCAACATTGCAACATACAAGGGCGATACCTGTGGGAACGGCAAAGTTTTTTGTGTAAACTATGGGTGAACTGCTATCAAAGTTGTAAAAAATACCGATTACATTACTGCGAATGCCCGTAGTGTATTTGGGTGGCATACCGTATTTTATAAAGGAATCATTATGCCTTGATATACAGCCTGTTCCAATAACTATTGCTCCTTGAATTATTATTGCAAGATAGTAGTATTCGTCTATATTGTGCATAGCAGGGTTTATTATAGATATAAGTATATCTGCAACAATCTCTGCAGCCCATACAAAAAAAGCGGCTATTAACGAATCAACATTACGATAGCGTTGCTCCTTTCGGGGAGCTAACAGAAATTCAATTATACATACCAATATTAATAATATAATGGGTTTCATTGTCGGCTCTCCTATTCTTTGGAGTCAAAGCTTCCCAGTTCAATATTAAGTTCAAAAATCCATGGGGAGTTCAACTCTTGGGTTGCTGTGTTTGGACCTTCACTATGACGGGTGGGCTTGCTGTTTTTTATTCGTTGTACAATGCTTTGCGTAACTGTATATTCAAGGGAGCCGTCACGATTTAGCTCTTTATCGGGGGCATCAAATTTTTTCCCCGATAGACGGGACATACTTTGTGCTAATTCATCATAGGGATGGCTCTGCTCTTTTAAGGTGTAGATATCCTTTTTTAACAGAGCAATATCTTCCTTGAATTTTTTAATTATACTGTACTTTATGTGATGATTGAAGTATACTGTAAGATATTTGTTTATATAAACATTAATGTTATCGCAACAGTTTTTAAGTTTGTCCAGAAAAATTTTAAGATTTGCGTGAAGCTCTTTAAAAACCTTCATATTTTTTGCTCGCCCAAAAAGGCTTATGAATATAGCGATAATAGCCGAAAACAGTATTACGGCGGCGGGTAAACCCAGTGATAATAGTATGTCTTTAACATCTACATCCACAAGGCCCGATTTAAGATATCTTACAAGATAGGTACCTGTAGCCAGAATAAAGAATAGCAGTACCGTAAGAACAATTGGGAAAACCTTTTTTGCTCCCGGTTTTTCGCTTTTTTCCAGTTCCTTTGCCAAGGGTATAGCAGAACGGATTTTTGTGGTATCAAAGCCAAGATTACCGTCGGGGCGTTCTAAAAGCTCTTCGGGTGCGGGAACCTCTGCTTCTTCAGCAACTGTTACGGTCATATAGTCGTTTGCCACCTCATAGTTAACATCTATGGAGTCAACTGTACCGTTACCGTCTGTATGAATGGTAGGTTTAATTTTTTCCTCTGCGTAAGCAAGACCTAAACGCGCCGTTTTGATTTTAGATATAACACTTTCGTCGAATAAATCGGTACATCTGTTGCCTACAGCCTCTATTTCTCTCCTCATAGCTTCTATGCTTTTGTATTCAGAAAACTCGTGAAGAGTGGGAAAGGAATCGGTGGAAAGCTGGTCGGTGAAGTTACCGATACATTTGTGGGGCTTTTCTTTTTTTATTTTTTGGATAATATTTTCAAGTTCGGTTATTTGCTTTCCCTTAAGGGCTATTTGTTCGGCAAAATTGCTGAGCTCATAGCCTGCGGCATTAAACACATTTTCGTAGTTTAGCGTCACAGAAGCTGTTGAGTAATAATATTGAGGTGAATAATTTACCCCTGTTTCTTCCTTGAAGGAACAAATTGCAACGGCAAGAGCCAAGAGCTTTACACAGCGTAGGTTTTCAAGTATGGTATCATATGCATTTTTATCAGGAATGTCGGTTTGTTCAAGAATACCAATACAAAACGGTTTTTCTTGAATTTGGGCATTACATTCCATCAATACATCGTAGTTATTACCATCTGTAACCATATTTTGACAAAATAGCATATAGAAGCTTGTGTTTTGAAAACTTTTTAGTTTATTGCATATAGCATCTCGGCGCCTTTTGTATTCATCCTTGTCAATCAATCCATATAAATACAGGCAGTTTACGGTATCCGAAATACTCAATTCAGCTGAGGATTTATCCTCAGCTGAATCGTCGCTTATAAATATAGTATCTGATAGCAGGGTGTTAAATGTGCTGTTTTCAAGGAAGCTTCTATACAATTGGATCTTATTATAGATTCTATGATCTACGATGACAACTGTTTTGAATTGTTCCATAATATTATATCCTTAGATTTGTTTATTTTATAAAGCTATTGAACATTTCTTTTGCGTTTTGACGACTAAATGTAGCCTTTTGTGAGAAGGGCTTTGTTTGTGTTCCATTGTTATTTGTTACCGAGGAGATAATTGCCATAAACTCATCGTCAATATCAGAGGTTACGGTTTCGGTAGCAATAGCAACGCCTTCACAGAAGGAGTCATCATATAACTTATCAACAAATTTTTCATAGATTGTTTTTACTGCAGAGATTTCATCACTAAACAGCTTACACATATTAAAGAGATTTTTGAATACAGCATTAAACATAAAGTCCATATTTTTTTCACTGCGTGAAGCCTCTTTGTAGGGAAGCTGACGGGTTCCCTGATAATAACCGTCGATTACATCAAGTATGCAATTGTAGGTAACATTTGATATATTTTCATCTTCAATGCAGTTTGAAATGAACTGAGGCTGTTTCTTTATAGCAAACTCCTTGAATTGTTCGGTTGCATATCCAAATATTGCATCTCTAAGGTCGTCTGTTGAGGCAAGAAGCTTATAGATTTCAACAAGTACAGCATTTACAGTATCTCTCTTAGAGCCTGTTTCGTTACCTGCTAATTCTATGCTGTTATCTATAGATGCATGAGTGGTTTCATCAAGAAGGGCAAATTGCTTTGTTCCAATATCACCAAATATTCTTGAGAAGTATGGATCATGAAGCTTACCTATTTCGGTTATACAGTCACTTCCTACGCTGATTACATCAAAGATAAATCCAAGCACAAATGCTTCGGCTGCGCTTCTGTTATATGCGTCGGTGTGGGCGTCGGTAATATCATCCAGCATATCTGCAAGATGCCAGTTGCGGTGTAGGTGAGGAGTGATAACATTATTTTTAACGGGAATATCGTTAACCGCTTCTCTGTATGCCTCAAAGTAGGTCTTACCCTTAGTGGGATCGTGTTTGGCATCATCAGAGGGCTGGAAGGCAATAAAGTTAAAGGGTTGAAGTGCGGCTATGGAGGTAACAACCTTAACCTGATTAACAGATATACCGCCATCCACATAGGTGGTTTGAACATCGGTGCCCATAATGTTGGTTGCGCTTACACCATCAATAAAATATTCCTCAATTTTGCGGGTTTTTGCAACACCAAATTCATCCAAATCGTGAGGATCCACCTCGGTGCGAAGGAGTCTGGAGTTTACTATAACATCAGTTCTTATTCTATCGGTATCTCCCGATTCACCTGTAACAACATCCTCGTAGCCTCTTAGTCTACCGCTGTAGGGCTTAGCGTTGGAAACGGTGGCGTTGAGCAAAGCGGTAAGGAATCTTGCGTCATCCTGCATACCTGCGGGAGCAACCTCCTCGGTTGCAAAGTTAAGGGGCTTAGAGCCTCTGTTAATGAATACATCCTCGGTGAATTTGCTGGGATCATCAACACGGCTAAGCTGGTCTTTATACGCATTTCTAAGACCACATTCAATTTTTGCGGCGTCAAATACATCCTTGGGGAAGTAGTTGGAATATCTGTCGTTTAAAAGCTTGGAATAATAGATTTGAAGCTCTCTGGACATAATAGTTTCATATTTTGTTCTTACTCGGAAGTTTTCGCCAAGGTCTACACCCTTTACGGCTTGACCGCCCGAAACCTGATCAAAGAATGCTTTGTAAACAACCTCGTGAAGCTTAGAGTTTAATTCCTCATCAACGGTGTAAACATCCTCGCCGTTGCTCATAGCTTCTTCAATTTGCTTCCAGGTATACATCATAGAAAGTCTGCCACCCGAAAGAACGGTGCCTGTTTGAGGATTGCTGTAAGAAAGTCCATCAATACTTCTTCGTGCTGTAGCTTCAAAGGTTTCAATAACGGGTACCAAGCATTTGAACATATCCTCAATCTCGGTGAGATATTCTTTAAGATCCTCTACAAGATATTTTGCAAAGGTAGCAACAATGTTGGTGCGGGCTCTGGTCATAATTGCCGAGGCTTCGTTGCTTGCGTGGTCCATACAGGCTCTCTTTCTTAGACCTTTAAAGCCCTCTAAATTAACGCTTTCACTATTTAATGCCATATTTTCCTTAGCGATTGTATAAAGCTCGCAAAGGAAATATCTAAGCATAATGGGATGAAGCTTGTGCTTCTTTAAGAAGGTGAACAGATATTTATCATCCTTATTACGGGCGTAGAAATCGGAGTTTTCGGCTTCAAGAGGACGGATTACATCCATTTCATACTGTACGCCGATAGATTGAAGGGCTGTAGCAAATTTTGACATTTCGTTCAAGTAATCGGTGAATATTCCTACATCTGCTTCATTTAAATTGTTCTCAAGACCAATTTTTTGGTTGGCAAGGTCTTGGTCGGTATCAACCTTGTTTATCAGGTACTGAGTACAGCTGTCCCAATAAGCCTGAGCAAGACTTATTTTTTCAGAATCGTCAGCTACTGCTTCGCCTGTATCGGGATCTATGTATAAATCGTCTTCGCCTGTTTCTGAAATGTAATAGGAGCGTTTAATCTCTTTGAAGAAGGGACTGCTTTCGTTATCTATTACATCAATAAACAGCTTCCTTTTGGTTTCTGTTTTGTCGGGCTTTATTGAATCATTTTCAATTGCGGATTTAAGAATAGCGGCATAACGGTTATTAACCTTTTCGTCGGCATACATCCAATCCTTAGCAATAACCTTGGTTATCCATTTTCCTATAGCATACTGAGTATAGGTTGCTTTGGGGTATTCAAGATTTGCAGTACCAAGTGCCGAGAATACTGCTGCTCCGTCTGATTCATATACGGCTTGAAGGGTGTTGTCAAGGTCACTTGTGATTTTACCTTTTGCCGCGCCAAAGAGGTATTCGTTAAGTGCATTGGCTGTTTTGGGAACATACACTCTATCAAGGTCGGGGTTTATGGTGTCGCCCGATATACTGGTATCATCAAAGAAGTAAATTCTGGAATAGGGAGAGATGTTTTCAGCCTTTTTGCCGAAATCACAACCGGGAAGAATGTCACCTCTTGTAAGCTTTCTGCTGTTCATAGAAATAAGCTCACGAACAACAGCATATGCATTAGCGCGGGCAGAGGCGGCGTTTTTAGGGGTGTGTACATGGCTGAACATATTAGGCAAAAGCATAGCGCACTCTATTTGAATACTATCATCCTGGAAGGATCTTGCAAGAGCTTGTTCAAGGTAAAGGGGGAATTGAAGCACAGTACCTGCGCCTGTACCGCCTGCAACAGAGGCTACTACCATAACTAAAAGACCGCTGTTAATGGTGGTTCCGTCTGCCTTATTAAGACCTTGAAGAATGTTTTCAAGGGTTTTTGCCATACCGCAGTATTCGTCGGTAGCGGCAAGGGCAATACGGGATACCATTCTTACCTGCTTGGCACCCTCCTTGGTGTTTCTTTTTTCAATCAGGTCAACACGCTCACCCTTTAAAAACCATTCTTCGGTTTCGGGGTGGTTTCTGATGTAGTTACCTACGGTTATGGATTGACCGTTTTTGGGATTGGTACCTAAGGAAATTCTGTTTTCTCTGGGGATATTTTTTAATCTTTTATCCAAATCTCCCACATCGGTATCAATAGCTACCGCCGTTGTATAGGGTCTATATTCATCGGGCATAACCGATAATATAGAGTCAACGGTTCTGCTGCCTACACCGCCAAGACCAACAAGTAAAACCTGTCTGGGGCGGATATTGCTTACTTCAACGATTTGTGGTGTACTCATATTTTTTAACTCCTTTAAGTTTATATATTATTTTGATTTTTTCTTTTTTGTAATTTGAAGATAAATTTTTGATTTAGGTGTGGGAGCGCCCTTTCTTACCAGTACCTTGTCCATAGGAAGTGAAAATCTGGGTTTACCTTTGGGCATAGGTATTAAATCAGCGGCTCCAACTGAGGCTTTGAAGTTAGAACTGTATATAGTGAACTTCGATTTATATTTTTTTGTAGCCTCATCATATATTATGCATTTATCCAAAGCCTGTATGGCATTAGGTGTACTTGCGTAAATGGTAATTTCACTGTAATAACCGTTTTTTGCGCCTTTGCCTATGCCATATAGAGTTACGCAGGATTGGGTATTGGGCAGAAGCTGTTTAAAAAGGTGTGCAAAGAAAATAAAGTTTCCTTTAAAGCATTGTTTAAATTCATTCCAGTAAAGATTGCTCAGCTTGTAAGTTATTGGGTGTGTGGCTTTCTTGGTTGTAGGTGGATTTCCGGAATACATTAAGAATCTTAATTTTTTGGGGAAATATGTTTTTGTGGCAAACACTATTATGAGATAGATGATTAGCAAAATACCCAGAATGAAAAGAATGATTGACAACCAATTTCTCGGGCCTGTTATTTCAACTATTAAATCAGCAGTGTATTTATCACCCCTCACCTCATCTGTCAGGGTTACAGTATAGGTTTTGTTGCGGGGAGTAAGGGGACTTATTAAACCTTTTTTGGGGTGTATAACATAGTTGCAGTTTTGGGTGTTCTTCTCAATGTCAAAGTCTGAAACAAATGGGTTTGTTCCTGCAATATCTATTTTAAAGCTTTCAAATTCTTTCTCGGTTAATGGGTTTCCGTTAATTAGAATGTTTGCATTAATTCCTTCGGCTTTATCTAAATCTCTTATATCAGAACTGAACTTACCGCCATTAGACAGGGTGAAGGTAACAATTCTTTTTTCAAGGATTTCATATTGCCGCGATTCTTTAAGCACATATCCATCAGGCAGGGTTGCAAATAAATTTATATCTAAATCCTTGCCTTCGATTTTGAATGTACGAGTAGCACTGTTGTTTTCTTTTTTACCGTTGATTTCAGAGGAGTAGGTAATATTACCGCCGAAAATAGCGGGGTCAAGGGGCTGTTTGGTTTCACTATCACAAATTTCAAATTCTACCTTGAATTCTTCGCCGATATATAGCTTGCCGGGGTCAACCTCCTGACCATCGGCATTATAATAGCGAGCCGTCATTCCGATTGCGGGTTCAAAAAGTATTGATGTATTTTCGGGTGTGATGGACTTATCAAAGGTTAAGGTTATTTCTCCCGAGGCTATGCTTGAGCCGTTTTTTTCGGTTAAAAAGCATACGGTAGATTTATCAAGTCTGGCGCCGCCCGGATATGTAACTGTGTAGTTTTCGGATAAATTGATTTTGGAGGAGGACTTGTAGCTTGTTATTTTTGTTTCGTTGTTTTGAGTTAAAACGATTATATTTCTGGCGGGATAAGGCAAGGAGAATGTAACCTCTTTTTTATCGGCAGAATATTTTGCATTGTTAATATCTATGCGTCCCGAAATCAATTTAGCAGCTTCGTTCATAACATCAATAATATTTGTATCGGTTAGGGCGTGAAGGTTGGTTATTCCACCTGTACTGATAGCAATACCGCCTACCGTGATGTATAAAATATTAGGATAAGAACCGTTTGCCAAGGGTGTTTTGGCAAAGGTCTGTAAATTTTGTTCGGGGTCTACATTATTTGATGTTGCAAAAGAGCCATCTGTAAATACAACCAGCCAGTATTCTGTGTTATCATCCTTAGAAACCGAATCCGTAAGTTCTTGTTGTGCAATCATTACCTTATCGTATGGTGTACCGCCCGAAGCGTTAGGATATTTTTTGCGGACATCTGACAACCATTTATTACTTTTTTTGGACATATCCAGCTTGCCCGATAAACCGAAACCTGTTATTTGGTTAAGAAAATACAACTTAACCAAATCATTTTTATCTGTCATTGCAAGAAGTGTTTGTAATGAGTAATTGGCGTCATTTGTTCCTTCTTTTCCCATACTGCCGGAGTCGTCAAGCACAAGATAGATGCTTTTTTTCTGTCTATCAAATACCGAAGCGGCGGAGGATGAAGATGTAATAGAAATAGGGGAGATTACAAGCAAAAGAACAAGGCTTAAGCACAATACTTTTTTGCAAAATCGTTTCATATTATTACTCCATTGAAAAATTTATAATTATGTAACAATTTTATCACAAATTTTATTTCAAGTCAACACAATTCGCCTTTTTTTTGCACGAATAATTGACATTTTTGACATAAAATATACACTATCGAAAATTTTTAAATGATAATTATAAATTAAATCCCTGCGGTCAAAAAACATTTGACCGCAGGGACCTTTTACATACCTTGATTTATTCTATAATAAGTTCGGGGTTTTCTGCGAAGTGCTTGAGCATTACAATAGGCTCGGTAGAGGAGGTGTTTGTGATGGTAACGCCTTTCTTTGCGGCGGCTTCGGTAACAAAAAACTCATCGTTTGTAAGCTCACCGTAGCGTATAAGTGTTGGGGTGGCAATATCCCAAACACCCATTTTACCATAGCCCTCTAAAAGAATAAGACCGTATGCCGCCATATCCTTAACCACTACTGTCTGACCGGGGTAAACGGTAAGGCGTTTTGCTGATGCAACGGGACATTTATAGCAAATCCATTCTTCCTTTGCTTTTTCGTTTTCCCATATTGTTTTGGGTGCCATAAAGTGCTTTTCTACAAAATCGGGATCGGCATTTGTCTCCCAATCAATAACCTCCATAAGGTAATCAACATTGCCTTTTTCCTCCTCGGGACAGTTTTTCCAAAGAAGGTCGTTAGGCACGCAATGACCGCCGTAAAGCACCGATTGATACATTGCATATACATCACTTGCAAACTGTGGCTCATAGGTGCAAAGGCTACCCGGCGCGTGAAGAACTCCGGGAGGCACATCCCAACCAGTGTCAAGCACAAGCTTGTGGGCGTGGGAAAGGTCTAAAAGCTTGTTGTCACCCTTGGGGAAGTTTATGAGACATTCCTTAACCTGCTCCTTTGTAACCTCGGGATTAACGCCAAAGAAGGTGAATGGGAATTCGCCGCCGTGGTTGTTGCACTGTGAGGGGAAGAAATACATCTCAGGCTTACCGTCAGCACCTACTCTTTTTGCGTGCTCATCGCGATGATGAATGTGGTGGGGCAGGGGCCCTGCGTTATCAAAGAATTTAGAGAACATAGGCCATTTGTGATACTTATTCCAAAGATTATCACCAATGATTTCGCCCTTTAACTCGTCAACTGCATCGCGGAGTAAAATCCGTTCACTTCCGTCAGCCGATACAACATAAGAAAGACCCTCGTCTTCGGGGGTGTCGGGACCGTTTTCTGCCCAAGTGGTAGATGCAAACCAACGCTCGTCAATACCGCCGCGCTCCAAACCTAATATATAGTAATCGTCGGGATGAAGTTTAATTCTTTTACCGGGACGGCAGAATGAACGGGGTACCCATGTGGGGGCAAGACGAAGAATGCCTTCGCCCTCGTTTAAAAGTTTTTTAGAAATCGACATTTTAAAAACCTCCTGATTGTTTTTAATTGAGTGTGTAAAATATAAATTTCAATTTATCGGTTGATTATCTAGCCAGAGCATTTAAACTTGAACCAGGTTTTGAAACACATATTTTTCGCTCTGCTTCGTAAAAATACTCGTAAATCCGACAGGATTTACTGCGTTTTTGCCTTGCATAACAAAAAATAATGTTATTTACAAAACTCTTTGACCTTAAATGTGCGATTTTTATAGTAGATTTTGGTGAAGAGAATTTCATAAGGCTTTCGCCTATGAAGTTTGATGAGCCAAAAGATACCTAAAAATAGCCATTTAAGGCTGATTCGAGTTTGAATGCTCTGGCTAGCGTCTAGTCTCTAGTGTCTAGCATCTAATCTCGTACATATCAAAAATATTAAGCTCTTTGGTTTTAAAGGTTATATATTCGCCCTCTTGCTCGAAGGAGATTTCCTCGCCGTTTGGCAAGAGCTTAACCGATTTTGCGTTTTCGCATTTCACCTTTATTTCAAAGGGAGACTGAATTTCGGTGTCCTCATCATCAGTAATATACACCGCACTAAGGGTAATGCTATCGGGATTTTTAAAGGCTACAACCTCAACGCTTGGGGAAGCCTTTGCAGTAACCGAAAGGTCACCAAGTCCCGCATAATTCAAAAGATTTACCAAAATTTCTCTGTATGCCTTAATGGTTTTTGCTTCCAAACCGAATGCCGACCAGATAACCTTGCCCTTGCCGTAATTTTTAATCACAATACCCTGATGATTGGTGGGAGTTCCGGGAGGATTTGAGTGAATTGATGCAAATGCGTCGGGGTCATCTGCCTTAATATAAGGTAGAGTGATGGTTGCCAAAACCTCGGCATCCGCTACTTTCTTTATTATGGGCAATTTGCTTTGACAAGCGAGGGGATACTCTGCGTTAAAATCACCCAATA
>SVPL01000021.1 GCA_015065925.1 Oscillospiraceae bacterium | reverse complement strand
AAGTAAAAAAGCAAAAATTCCGACCGCCTGCTTTTTTACAGACCATCGGAATTTATATTGATTATTAAATTACAAGGTTGCTGCCATAACAGCCTTTATGGTGTGCATACGGTTTTCGGCTTCATCAAACACAATTGACTGCTCACTTTCAAAAACCTCGTCAGTAACTTCCATACAGGTAATACCAAATTTTTCATAAATTTCTTTACCTGTTGTAGTTTCAAGGTCGTGGAAGGCGGGCAAGCAATGCATAAAGCGACACTGACTTCCTGCAATTTTCATAAGCTCTGAATTAACCTGATATGGAGAAAGCTCCTTTATGCGTTCCTCCCATACCTCGGCAGGTTCACCCATTGATACCCATACATCGGTATAGATAACGCTTGCGCCCTTTACTGCTTCGGCAGGGTTTTCAATAAACTCCAACACGGCGCCTGTTTCTTTAGCAATTTCCTTGCAGGTGTTAACAAGCTCCTCAGAGGGGAAATATTTTTTAGGCGCACAGGCAACAAAGTGCATACCCATTTTTGCCGCTCCAACCATAAGGGAATTACCCATATTGTAACGGGCATCACCCATATAAACAAGCTTAATTCCATCCAAAGAGCCAAAATGCTCCTTAATTGTTAAGAAGTCGGCAAGAATTTGGGTGGGATGAAATTCGTTAGTAAGACCGTTCCAAACGGGAACGCCTGCGTACTTTGCAAGCTCTTCCACAATTTCCTGACCAAAGCCGCGATATTCAATACCGTCAAACATTCTGCCAAGTACTCTGGCGGTATCGGCAATGCTTTCCTTTTTGCCTATCTGTGAGCCCTGAGGGTCAAGGTATACGGGGTGCATACCTAAATCTGCCCCTGCGACCTCAAAGGCACAACGGGTACGGGTGCTTGTTTTTTCAAAAACCAAAGCAATGTTTTTACCCTCACAAAGTCTATGAGGAATACCTGCTTTTTTCTTTGCCTTAAGCTCGGCGGCAAAATCTATAAGCTCCCCTATCTCGGCGGGGGTGAAATCTAACAGCTTTAAAAAGCTTTTTCCTTTTAAGTTCATAAAAGCATCTCCTGAAATTTATTATAAGCAAGATTTTATAATGTCTACTGCGGATTTTAAATCCTCCATAGAAATATTAAGGGGGGGAAGTAAACGAACCTTATCCTTTGCGGTGAGGCAAAGCACACCCTTTTCAATAGCGGCTTTTACAACCTCTGCGGCGGGTTTTACTGTTTTTATGCCAACCATAAGACCCATTCCGCTAAGAGCCTCTACGCCCTCTGCATTTTTAAAGGAATTGAAGACAAACTCGCTTTTTGCGGTAACTTCGGCTAAAAATTCGTCATTAAGACGCTTTACAACGCTAACTGCCGCGGCGGCGCAAATTGGATTACCGCCATAGGTGGAGCCGTGGTCACCAAAGCCTAAAACGCTTTCTACCCTTTCGGAAAGAAGTGCGGCGCCTATGGGAAGTCCGCCACCAAGTCCCTTTGCGGTAGATACAACATCGGGATTAATACCAAAATGCATATAAGCGTACATTTTACCCGTTCTGCCGTTACCTGTTTGGACCTCGTCTACCATTATCAGGAAGTTATGTTCCTTTGAAAGCTTTTCAATTTCTTTTACAAAATCGGCTTCAAGGGGGATAACACCGCCCTCACCCTGTACACACTCTATCATAACTGCGGCGATATTGTTTTCGCTGACGATTTTTCTAAGAGCTTCTATATCGTTGGCGGGTGTGTGAATAAATCCGTCGGTTAAAGGCTGAAACAACTCGTGATAATGCTCTTGACCTGTTGCGGCAAGGGTAGTGATGGTTCTGCCGTGGAAACTGTTTACAAGAGTTACTATTTTATAGCAGTCGGCACCTTTGTTGTCTGCCGCCCATTTTCTTGCTACCTTTATGGCGCACTCGTTAGCCTCGGCACCTGAATTACCAAAAAACACCTTTTTCATACCTGTTTTTTTGCATAAAAGCTCGGCAAGCTCGGCACATGGCTCGGTATAATATAGATTAGAGGTATGCTGAAGTTTATCTAACTGAGTTATTACAGCCTCTTTCCAGACTTCATCAGCGGTACCGAAGGCATTAACGCCTATACCCGAACCCATATCGATATATTTTTTACCGTTGGTATCATAAAAATAACTGCCGTTACCCGAGATGATTTCTACGGGAAAACGATTATATGTATTAGCTACATAGCTTTTATCTTTATTTGTTAAAGTTTGCATTCATTTCACCTTATTCACTAACCATTGTACCTGCGCCTTCATCGGTTAATATCTCCATAAGAATGGAGTGAGGTACGCGGCCATCCATAATAATTACATTTTTAACACCCTTGTGAATTGCCTCAACACAGCAATCTACCTTAGGAATCATACCACCCGAAATAACACCCTCATCACAGAGATTTTTAATATCTGAAATAGTAACCTCGGGAATAAGCGTTGAGGGATCATGACGGTCGCGGAGTATTCCGTCAATATCGGTCATCATAATAAGACGCTCTGCGCCCAAGGCTCCTGCGATATATGCGGCAGCGGTATCACCGTTAATGTTATAGGCGTTACCCTCTTTATCGCAACCGATTGTGGAAACAACTGGAATGTAGCCTTTTTCCAAAAGGTCGGTGATAGGCTCAATATTAACATTAGTAACCTTACCAACATAGCCCAGTCGTTCATCCTTGATTTCGGCTTCAATAAGGCAACCGTCCATACCCGATATACCCATTGCCTTGCCGCCCTTCATCTCTAAAAGGTTTACAAGGGTTTTGTTAACCTTACCCGCAAGTACCATTTGAACTATATCTACGGTTTCTTTATCGGTAACACGAAGGCCATCTACAAATTCAGGCTTTTTACCAAGTCTATCCATTAAATCGTTGATTTCGGGACCACCGCCGTGAACCAAAACAACCTTAACACCAATAAGCCACAAAAGAACAATATCCTCCATAACCTGTTGTTTAAGCTGTTCGTTTATCATAGCGTTTCCGCCGTACTTAACAACAACAATTTCACCGTTATATCTTTTTATATAAGGAAGGGCTTGGGTTAAAACCTCGGCTCTTTCTGCGTTAGTTAAATTCATAAAAATTTCTCCAAATTTCTGTTATATTTTCTCCCCTTTCCCCGCAAGCGGTCCATCCTTCCCCGTCCGGGGACGGCCTCATAAACCGCAAATTACAGCAAAAAAGAAGACTTTAATAGCATCAGAACTTAAATTTAAGTTCGGTAGTCGCCGTTGATTTTTACATAATCATAGGTAAGGTCGCATCCGTAAGCGTTGGCGGAAAATTCACCATCGTTAAGCTTTACAATTATATAAACTTCATCCTTAACGAGGATTTCCTTTGCCAATTCTTCAGAAAACTCAACCCCTGAGCCATCCTTACAAACAAGGATTTCGCCACCTTCGGATTTAAAGTAAACATCTACCTTATTTACATCAATTTCTACACCTGCGTAGCCTAAGGCACAAAGAATTCTGCCCCAGTTGGCATCTGCGCCGAACATAGCCGCCTTAACAAGGGAGGAGCAGATTACCGATTTGGCGCATACCTTTGCAATCTCCTTAGTTTTTGCTCCGCTAACCTGACATTCAACAAGCTTTGTTGCGCCCTCGCCGTCCTTAGCCATAAGTTTAACAAGCTTTTCACAGATTGTTGCAAGTGCCGAAACAAAGACTTTATAGTCATCACTTTCGGTTTCAATTCTCTTATTTTCTGCCATACCTGATGCCAAAACTACAACAGTATCATTAGTTGAGGTGTCACCATCAACCGACAGCATATTAAAGCTATCTGAAACAACATCCAAAAGGGCAGATTTTAACATTTTAGACTCTATATTAACATCTGTAGTAATAAAGCAAAGCATAGTTGCCATATTGGGATGAATCATACCGCTACCCTTGGAAATTGCGCCGATTTTACAGACTTTGCCACCTAAAGTAAACTCTACTGCAAATTCTTTTTTAACGGTATCGGTGGTCATAATTGCTTCGGCGGCATTGTTGGAACCATTTTCAGAAAGCTCTGCCACAAGCTGAGGCAAACCGTTTTTTATAGGCTCAATATTAATTGGTTGACCTATAACGCCTGTAGATGCCACAACAAAATCGGTAGCCTTTAAGCCTGTTGCCTCGGCAGCAAGAGAACACATAAGCTCTGCTTTTTCTATTCCATCGGCATTACAGGTGTTGGCTATACCACTATTGCAAATAACAGCCTTTGCCTTGCCATCTGCAATATTGTTTCTTGTAACGGTTATGGGGGCGCCATAAACCAAGTTTTGAGTATAAACTCCCGCCGCATCACATTCACAATCAGCAACTATTAAAGCCAAGTCCTTTTTGGCTTTATTTTTTCTTATTCCGCAATGAATACCGCTTGCCTTAAAGCCTTTTGGTGCGGTTACACCGCCATTTATAAATTCTACCATAATTTTCACCTATATATCAGGGTGAGCGATCAAATCCAAATACCGTTTTGTAAAGGTGGATTTTTAGCTCAGCCTTTGTTAAAATACTCGCAGATCATTAAGCATAAATTCGGGATTTTCGCCCATTTTAAAATTCATACATTCAAGTGCCGCACCCGAAGCGCCTTTACCTAAATTATCATAACGGGCAATAAGTAAAATTCTTTGCTCATTACCTGCAACGGTTATTTCCATACCGTCATTTTCTGCCATTGCATTGCCTGAAATAAATCCGTTTTCATCAATTGCTTCTTTATACTTTACGATGTTGCCATTATATTTTTCAGCATAAAGTTTTTTAATATCTTCAGCGGTTTTGCCGTTTTTTAAATCCTTTGCCAAAATAGGCACCGTCATAACCATTCCACAGAAATAATCACAAATATAAGGAGAAAAAACAGGCTCGTTTTCTAAACCGCTTATGATTTTCATTTCCTTTAAATGCTTATGTTCTTGAGTAAGAGCATACTCGCGTGGAGCATCAAGTGCTTTGTCGCGGTTTTCATCCTCATACTGAGCAATGCCCTTTTTACCCGCACCGCTGTAACCCGATATTGCGTGACAAAAAATATCCTGATTTTTATCAATAAAGCCATTTTCCACAAGGGGTTTTACAAGGGCGATAAATCCACTTGCATAGCAACCGGGAACGGCAATCCTTTTGGATGAAATAAGTTTGTTTTCAAGCTCGCTTGAAAGTTCGGGGAAGCCGTATGCCCAATCATCATTTGTTCGATGGGCGGTTGATGTATCAATAACCACTGTATTATCATTTTCTATAAGGCTTACTGCCTCTTTAGCCGCATCATCGGGCAAACATAAAAAAGCAATATCTGCTGAATTTAAAGCATCTTTACGGGCGGCAGTATCCTTTCTAAGCTCCTCGCTTAAGGTTATAAGCTCAATATCTTCTCTTTTTGAGAGCCTATCAAAAATTTTAAGTCCCGTAGTACCCTGACTACCGTCAATAAACACCTTTGTCATTTTATCACCTGTTATTTATTAAGTTCCTTAACTCTTTTTACCTGCGCCAATACATTTGCGGGGGCAGGACCACCTAAGGATGTACGGTCGTTTACGCATTTGTCAAGGTCGATTGCCGCATAAACTCCATCATCAAAAATATCACATACTTTTTTATATTCACTAAGGGGAAGCTCCTCCAAGGTTGTACCCATTTTAATGCAAAGCGCAACAAGCTCACCTGTTGCTTTATAGGCATCTCTAAAGGGGAGTCCCTTACCTACCAAATAGTCAGCGCAATCGGTGGCATTAATAAATCCGCCCGCCGCCGCTTTACGCATATTTTTAGGAAGAGCCGTCATAGTATCCAGCATAGGAATAAAGGCGGTAAGGCACATTTTAACTGTATCAAAAGCGTCAAAAATTGCCTCTTTATCCTCTTGCATATCCTTATTATAAGCAAGCGGCAAACCCTTCATCATTGTGAGCAAGGTAGTTAAATCACCAAATACTCTGCCTGATTTACCCCTGATAAGCTCGGTGATGTCGGGATTTTTCTTTTGTGGCATAATGGACGAGCCTGTTGAAAAAGCATCATCCAACTCAATAAATTTAAACTCAAAGGAAGCCCAAAGTACAATTTCCTCTGAAAAGCGGGAAAGATGTACCATTATTATGGAAAGTGCAGATGCAAGCTCAATACAGAAATCTCTGTCTGAAACCCCGTCAAGAGAATTTCGCATAGGTCCGAAAAAGCCTAAATCCTTTGCGGTCATTTCACGGTTTGTGTTGTAGGTAGTACCCGCCAAAGCGCAAGCCCCAAGAGGACAATAGTTCATTCTGTTTTTAGCGTCACTCAGTCGTTCTTTATCGCGCAGAAGCATTTCAGCATACGCCAAAAGATGATGCCCAAAGGTTATGGGTTGCGCCCTTTGAAGATGGGTGTATCCCGGCATAACTGCATCTGCATATTGCTCGGCCTGTTTTACAAGCACGTCAATCAGCTCAGTAAGCTGAGCGTAAAGAGCTTCACATTCTTTTCTAAGATAAAGTCTTATATCAACTGCAACCTGATCATTACGGCTACGGGCGGTGTGAAGTCTTTTCCCCGCCGCGCCAATACGGGCAGTAAGCTCACCCTCCACAAAGGTGTGAATATCCTCTGCGTTAGGATCAATTAAAAGCTCTCCGCTTTCAATTTCAGATTTAATATTCTGAAGACCTTCAACTATTAACCCTAAATCCTCTGCCGAAATTATACCTTGAGCCGCAAGCATTGTTGCGTGGGCTATACTGCCTTCGATATCCTCCTTAAACATACGGCTATCAAAGGATATTGAGGAATTAAAATCGTTAGTTTTGGGGTCAAGCTCCTTTTCAAATCTACCCTTCCAAAGTTGCATTTTATCTTTCTCCTTCAAAGCATAACACGACAAAGGGTGTTTTTACCCTTTGTCGCACAGTAATCGAATAATTAGTTTTCGCCTCTTTGTTTATCTAAAAGCGCCTTAACCTTAATGGAAAGACCAAAGAGGTTAATAAAGCCTGCAGAATCCTTTTGGTCATAAGCACCGCCGTCATCACCAAAGGAGGCAACATTTTCATCATAAAGGGTGTAAGGTGAAGTAACACCTGCATTTATGATATTGCCTTTATAAAGCTTAACCTTTACATCACCTGTAACGGTTTTTTGTGTTTCATCCACAAAAGCAGAAAGAGCTTCTCTTAAGGGAGTAAACCAAAGTCCGTTATAAACAAGCTCGCCGAATTTCTGAGCAACAAGTTTTTTATAATGAGAGGTTTCGCGGTCAAGAGTAATCATTTCCAAAAGCTCGTGAGCCTTATAGAGGATTGCACCGCCGGGAGTTTCATAAACACCTCTGGACTTCATACCAACAAGACGGTTTTCAACAATATCCAAAAGACCTACACCGTTTGCACCGCCGAGCTCGTTGAGCTTTTCTACAATCTCAAGGCCGTTCATTTCTACACCGTCAATAGCGGTGGGAACACCCTTTTCAAAGTGAATGTTTACATAGGTAGGAACATCGGGAGCCTGTTCGGGAGAAATACCAAGCTCCAAAAATCCTTCTTTGTTGTAAAGAGGCTCGTTTGCAGGATCCTCCAAATCAAGACCTTCGTGTGATAAGTGCCAAACATTCTTATCCTTAGAATAGTTGGTTTCACGATTTATTTTAAGGGGAATGTTGTGTGCCTCAGCATACTCAATTTCCTCTTCTCTGGATTTAATATCCCACTCTCTCCAAGGAGCAATAATAGCCATTTCAGGAGCAAATGCCTTTAAGGTAAGCTCAAAACGAACCTGATCATTACCCTTACCGGTACAGCCGTGGCAGATGGCGTCAGCACCCTCTTTAATGGCAATTTCTGCAAGGCCCTTTGCAATACAAGGACGAGCATGTGATGTACCAAGTAAATACTGCTCATACTCTGCGCCGGCTTTAAGGCAGGGCCAAATATACTCTTCAACATACTCCTGCTTAAGGTCTAAAATGTAAAGCTTGGATGCGCCTGTAGCAAGAGCCTTTTCCTCAAGACCGTCAAGCTCGGTGCCCTGACCAACATCACCCGATACAGCGATAACCTCACAGTTATTGTAATTTTCCTTAAGCCAAGGGATGATAATGGAGGTATCCAAACCACCCGAATATGCTAATACAACCTTTTTAATATCCTTTTTATTCATTTCAAATTCCTCCAAATGAAAGATTATTCAAATCACGCGTATAATTATGCAATATTTTTTAGTATTTGTCAACCCTTTTTTATTATTTTCCTTGTAAATTTTTTCAAAAATCCCACATTATATAGGCTTTTAATCTAAAAACTCGCCCTTTTTGTACACTTTGACAACAACTTTTATGTTTTTGCATATTTATGCAGAATATGTAGCATATTTATGCAAAAATCATTTGTTTTCTGTATTAGAGTTAGCGGTGATAATACTTTTGAATTTTTTAAGAGCGAGCTTTAACGAAGTGGTAAGTAAAAGTTGATTTTCAAGGTAGGAAACTATACTTATTAAATTTTCCTTTTCATCTAAAAAGGAAAACTGTTCAAAATCAACATATTTATTATAAATTATAACTAAATCCGAAAGATTGGTTCGGCTAGCTTCGAGTTGATATAAAGCCAAAGCGTATTTTGCCGCTTTTTTTAAAGCCTCAAATCCCAATTCCCTATTGTTTACCTGAGGCTTTAAATAGTAATTATGCATATAGAAAAAAAGTATTAAGCCTGCTGAAAAATAGCCTGTGCCTTCGCCTTTTTCTATTGAAAAAAATCTATTTTGGGCAATTTCGTATACCTCATCCGCTTTTTGAAAAAGAGATGCATCGGTGTAAGCGTTGGCAGCCAAAACATATTCTTTTACCCTGGCGCCGTAATTATATAAGGTAGGTCTGATTTCGCAGATTTTATCAAAATAGGTTGCACAGATAAAAATGTTTTCGGCGTATTTATTTAATATAATTAAACGCTTGTGAAAATTTGCAATTTCACGGCGGATATATACCATCTCCCAAGCAAAATCCTCGCTTGAAGTTACGGTTATGTAGCCCTCTAATTCTTCAAAGACTTCAACTACATCCTTTATTTTGCCCTTTGCCTTTATATAAGTGTTTATAGACTTTGCAATGGTAAGAGCCTTTTGTTCACTGCTTTCTGCCCTAAAGCCCTTCATAAAAAAAGCTATTTCCTTAAGCATAAAGGGTAAATCAATATTTTCGTTTTCGGTAACGATTTTTTTGCCCGTACTGTCTATCATATCTATAGCCCCTTAATGTATGTATTAAGAAAATGGCAACGGTCTGATTTCATTAATAACATCACGATAAAACTGCTCCAAATCAAACATTTCAGCCTCAGGCATTTCATAGTTTGACAGCTGTATTGTTTCATATCCCTTGAACATTTCATAATCATCAATATCTGCAATCTCGGAAATAACGGGATATTGACGCGAATGCATAATTAACGCCTCGCCTTTGGCTTTATCAAGTCTTTGAAGCTCTGAAACAGAAATGAGTCTGCGATTTACACCCCCCGGAGAGCAATAAGAACCGCAAAGAGCACTTATTTCCTCAAGCAATTCCAGTTCCTTGGAGGTTAAAAATACCCAGTTATCACAGTTGCCTTTAATTGTATTCGCATCCTCCCCATAACGAGATTTTAGTTGATGCAAGCTTTGCGCAACAAGAAAATACCGCATATTACGGCTTCTGGCAGCTGAAATCATAGAAGGCATATCGGGAATTTGCGGCAGATTGCAAAATTCATCCAACACAAAATTAACGCGTACGGGAAGCTGACGGTCTGCCGTTTTTTGTGCTTCGGCTATTAAAACCTCGTAAGCCTGCTTAATAAAGGTAGTTATAAGAAAATGATATGTGCTTTTTTCATCGGGAATAATCAAATATACAGCAGTTTTTTCCTGCCCGAAATTTGAAATATCTACTGTATTGCCCGAAAGCATATTGGTGAGATTTTTTTGCGTTGTAAATATTCTAATCATACCAAAAAGCGAAACCATAATACTCTGCAAGGTTTTTTCAGCACTTGTGAATATATTTTTATAATTAAGTCCCGCAATAGTATCCATTCTCATATTTTCGCTAAGCTTTTTAAGCTTTTCGGAAGCGGCATTTGTACAAAGAGCCGCAAGACTGGAAACATTAACCTCCTCAGGCTTACCTGCCTCCATTAAAAGAAGTAAATTTGCCAATGCCAGTGAACACGCCATTTCAGGCCAAAAAACATCCTTTGTATTTTCAAGCTGAGGGGATGCAATTGTTCTTACAAAGTCATTGAGCATTGAAATTGCCAATTCTCTTTGACCGTTATGATACATCTCATATGGAATGTAAAGGGGATTCCACATATCCCCCATACCAATATCACGAAAATTAAGCACAACGGTTTTGTAGCCGTTTGCTCTGGCTATACCCGATGTTCTGGCATAAAGCTCACCCTTGGGATCGGTTGCAACAAAAGACTCCCCCGCCTTTACAAAATAATTAAGAATAGGCATACAAAAAAGTCTTGTTTTTTTAGAACCTGTTGCGCCAAAAATAAGTGTATGAGTATCGGCACCGTCAACATATGCCTCGTGACCGTCGGACATAATCGGTATGCCCGCAGTAGGATAATTCTCACTATGCAAATTTATATATGTAGAGGAACGCTTAATTTCTTCTACAGTAGCCCATCGGGTTTCCTGATTTATACTTTGGTATTTTCCAAGCTTGTACTGCATAATAAATTCTCCTCATTCCTTTAAACAAATCCTAATGTCATAGTTTTTTTGATTTTAGCAACCGTTCTTTTAATGTAATCGCTTTCAGCCGAAAAATCTGTTAACATATCAGCTTTTATTACATTATTAACATTAGTTGATTTTGAAAATACTGAATATACTATATCGTTACACAAATCCGTAATTGTATGGAGTCCGTAAAAATATTTGTTATTGCGCAAAAGTGAAATTGATTCGGTTAACAGCTTTTTGGCACTTTCATCTAACTCAAGGCCGTATTTTGCCAAATGCTGAGAGGCGTATTCTATAAGCTCAACATCGCTTGGCATATGAAGTGTTATCTTTTCAATTCTAAGATACATACTTACAACGCCTTCCATATCCTTGGTTTCTTCGTTTTCCGTATGATTTGAAATGGTTAATAAAACCAACCAATAGGCTGTATTAATTTGAAGGAATTGTAAAAAATCCAAAAAGTGCTTTTCCTTATGGTGTCCAACCCACTCATCAACATTAATACGAATTATGCCTTTGAACTCATTGCGAAAACCCGCAGCAGCCTCTACCGAATCAATAAGACGGTAAAGGTCTTGGAATTTGTCACTCGGTTTGCAGTATTCAAGTTTAAATTCAAAGAACTTCACATCACCGTAAAAACTCATTAAATTTTTCTTTGAATCTAAATATTCTGCAAGCAGGTTTATAAGATTTGTATTACCATAACCGGGTTTTGTATATATAAAAAGGTCGGGCAAAATAATCGGAGCGTCAAATGACCTTTTGTTAATATTTTCAGAAAGAATTTCCCACCTCTTAATAAGCTCCTGCAATTCTTCTGCACCCTTAAATTTCATTAATTGGTCATAATAAGTATTCATTTTATTTAACAATCCTTTACAATAAATTGTACTAAATATATGAGATAATATTATAATATCATATGGCTTTTATATTGTCAATATTGCTCAGATTAAGTCGAAACATTCGATTAAAAAACGCGGTTACCGCTTAGTAACCGCGCAAACAACCGAGCATATTAATGTTTAATTATTGCTGTATTTACCTCTTCGGGAGTTTTAAACTCGGGAACAATGGTATGCAATATATCAATAGTAGAATCAGAATTATTTTCCGATGCCAAGTTGAAAAGAGCCTCCATTTTTTCCTTAAACACATCACATTCTATATTCTGCTGATCCATAATAAAAATCTTCTTATTATAGGTTTTCTTAAGATTCTCAGTGCTTAACAAAAGCTCTTCATAAAGCTTTTCGCCTTGTCTTAATCCACAGAACTCAATCTGCATATCTTTATACGGTTCATAACCATACATTTTTATAAGGTTTTCGGCAAGGGTTACAATTTTAACGGGCTGCCCCATATCCAAAACAAAGGTTTCACCGCCTACCGACATTGTTGCCGCCTCAAGCACCAAAGAAACCGCCTCGGGAATGGTCATAAAATAGCGTATGATTTCAGGATGGGTAACCGTTACGGGACCGCCTGCTTCTATTTGCTTTGTAAAAAGCGGTATAACCGAACCGTTAGAGCCCAAAACATTACCGAAACGCACCGAAGTGTATTTGGTGTTTGAATAGGTCTGGGACATATACTGCATAACCATTTCGCAAACACGCTTGCTTGCACCCATAACATTTGTGGGATTTACTGCCTTATCGGTAGAAATAAGCACCATTTTTTTAACATTATATTTATGTGCAAGATGAGCAATGTTATATGTACCCATAACATTATTTTTTATAGCCTCTTCGGGATTGGTTTCCATAAGGGGTACATGCTTATGAGCCGCAGCGTGGAAAATGATATCAAACTTATATTTTTCAAAAAGAATACGCATTTTTTCCTTATCGCGGACAGATGCAATTTCCACAAACACCCTATCTCCAAAGCCTTGGCGAATAAGCTCTTGCTGAATATCATAAGCATTATTTTCATAGATATCAACTATTACAATCTTTTCAGGTCGCATGGCAATGATTTGACGGCAAAGCTCCGATCCAATTGAACCACCGCCGCCCGTTACAAGGCAAACCTTATTATAAACAGTTTCAGACACCCTACCGTTTTCAATGCTTATAACATCTCTGCCCAAAAGCTGCTCAACATTAATGGTACGCGCCTGCTTAAAAAATGCCGTACCGTGCTTAAGCTCGCCTACCGATGGGATTATTCTTATATCACAGCCGGTGCTGTTGCAAATAGATAAAATTCGTTCCCTTTGGTCGGGTGGACAAGAAGGAATTGCAAAAATTATCATTCCGATATTATGCTTTTCACAAAGCTGGGGTAAAAGCATAACAGGGCCATACACATTAAGGCCAAAAATTTTAGTTGAAATTATATCTTTATTATCATCTACAAAGCAAACGGGAGTAAGATCAGTATTTGCTTCTGAAATAAGCTCGTGATAAACCATTTTTCCCGTAAAGCCTGCGCCGATTATAAGTGTTGGAATACCTGCAGGATTTGCCGAAAGATTTTTTAAATAATATCCTCTAAAAACATTCTGCAATATATGACAAACCAAAATCAGAATAGCTGTAATTACACCTGTATTAAACATTCCAAGTCCAAAATTTATTTTATAAACAGGGCAAAAAACAAATAACAAGGCGCTTACTGTTTGCGAAACTACAACCGAAAGGAAAACTCTGAACACAATGTCGGTTGTTTTTTCTAAATTTTTTCTTTTGAATGCTCCAAACAAAAATAAAGATAATGTTGTTATTAAAACATAGCTAACTACCGACAAAACTATATCAGAAGACTGATGCACAACATTATCCTTTTGTGACAAAAAGCTATAGTTAACAAAAAAAGAAAGGGTCATTAAAAGCATATCCACAATAATTATTACAGGTATTCTAAGAGATTTTATGCGTAATTTCAACTTTTTTCACCCTTCCTCTATTTTTTTAAACATACATTAAACATTTCATCTGCATTACGAAGCAATCTGTTTTTTACAGTTGTACCGAATTTCTTTTCTATAAAATCATACGCCTTGTGCAAATTAGGCGGACGAAGCTCCAAGGAATGCATATCACTTGCAATGAGTGAAACTATGCCCTCCTTCATAAGGCGCAAGGCAGGTCTTTGAAATGAGCCTGATACAAACGCTGAGGCATTGCACTGAGCAACTGCATTACCCTCGGCAATAAGTCGCTTTATAGCCTTAAAGCCCGATATTTTGGCATAACGCTCAATATGAGCAAGAATAACAGTATACCCAAAATAATTCAAATCTAAAATTTCATCAATTACCTTGTCGGTAAAAGGCAGAGGCTCTAGCTCCAGCAAAACAACCTTAGAACCATTAATGCATAGCTTATTCAATGAATCAATACGCGAAATGCCATCAAAATATCTAACCTCAAATCCCTGCAAAAAAGAAACGGGAACTTGATTTTCTGCTATATAATTCTTAAGCTGAGCACATCTTTCCTCCGCGATACTAAGTCGCTGTGCAAGAGAATGTCTTTCTGCGTAAAAATGTGGTGTAGCAATTAATTTTGTGCACCCATTTTTAACAGCTTCCTTCAAAAGCTCTAGCGATTGTTCAAAATTTTCAGGGCCATCATCAATATTGTGTAGTATATGTGTGTGAATATCGGTAAACATAATATAATACTAGTATTGATAGCGTTGTGATTTTGTTGGATATTTTGCGCTTTTTTCCGAACTACTGTTAAGAACTACACCAAGCAAACGAGCATCAGCGAAGCTAAGAGAAGAAACTGCCTTTTTGAATTCATCGTGGGTTGTTTTTCTATCCTGAACAACCATAACAATGCCTTCGGTTTTGGCTGCCAAAACAACGGCATCCGAAACAATATTTACGGGTGGAGTATCTATAATAATATAATCATACTTATCCTTAATGGATTCAAGCAAACGAGTCATTTGCTCTGAGCCCAAAAGCTCCGAAGGATTGGGTGGAATAGGTCCTGAAAGTAATACATCAAAGTTAGAATTGATTTGCATAACCGCTTCAGAGAAGGTACAGAAATCAACCAAAACCGAGCTAAGTCCTTTAGAATTTTGCAAACGGAGTTTACGGTAAACAGAAGGCTTTCTAAGGTCAGCATCTATAAGCAAAATTTTATTTCCAAGCTGCGAAAAGGCAATGGCGAGGTTAACCGCACAAGAGGATTTACCCTCAGCTGGTAGAGAACTGGAAATTTCAAAGGTGTGACTGCGGGTTTGAGAAAGTAAAAACATAAGATTGGTTCTTATAGCTTTATATGATTCGATAACCGCAAAAGGAACGGTTCTGTTTGCCGGCTCCACATTTTTTTCATCATAATAACTTTTAGATCTATAATAGGTTATAGGCTTCATCTTCATATCTTATTTCTTCTCCTCTCTGGCTGCTACCTTAAAGTTAGGAATATTACCCAAAATAGGAATATCATAATTTGCTGAGAAATCCTTTTCGCCTTTAATGGTCTTGTCCATAATATTGATAATAACAAATACGACAAAAGTCAACACACCGCCTAAAACAGCTGCTAAAAAAATGGCTGAAGATGTGTTTGGATAGTTCTGAACTGCCCTTGAACCCGACTTTTCAACCCCTTTAACCGAAGCAGCAGGAAGCAAGGATACCAAATAGTCGTCACTATATTCATATATAGCATCTGCAACAATAATGGCATGCTTTTTATTAGCGGAGGTAACGACAATATCTATAAATAAAGATGTATCCGAACGACGCGATATGTTAACCATACCTTTTAAAGTATTGTCTGAATAATCCAATCCGGTTTTTTCCTTGATCATACCAAAAAATTCACGAGTTGAAAAAATATCGATGTAGGTATTTATAAGAGAACGCGCTGCCGAAAGTTCTGAAGAGTCGGTTCCGATATCCTCGGAATCTTGATTAGCAAAACCACTACTATTGGTGGCCAACAAAGCAATCTTTGCTTGATATGTGGGTGTAGCTATAAATTCACAATATAAATATCCTGCAATTGCAAATACTATTGCAGCAATAATAATGTATACAATGCTTTTTCTTAGTATACCCAACAAACTGGATAAAGTTAATTCATTCATAAAATGCCTCCAAGATGGTCATAATTTATCTTATTATACTATAATTCGAGTTAGTGTGCAAGTGTTTTTTGCATTTTACATAAAAATAAATAAAAATTTCAACAAAGAGGAATATAAAATGAAAAATTTATTTAAAAATATCATAATCGGCACAATAAGCTTTACTATTTGTTTTTTTATATTCTTTATTATTATGATTTACCCGAATTTCACTTCAAATTCTGCCAAAGAAGCCGCTTTGAAAAATCAACCGTCGGTCACCTATTCGCCCCCTGACAGTGTAGAAACAATAAGTGTAAAAATCAGCATCGCCAAATGTCCCGTTGATTTTTTGCTGAAAATTTCACCAAAAAATCAAAAATTAAATATTGAATGCAGACCGACCTTTTTGATAAATTCAAAGGAGAAAAAAGCTATAGGATACGAAAAATCTGAATACACAAAGCAAATATCCTTTAGCCTTTTGGGATTTGAGAACACGGTAAACTTTTTAGGAGGTATAGAAATTGAAACTCCGTACGGGCTCCCCTCACCTGCGCAAAACAATGAAATCTTAGCCAAAGATGAAAAGCTTTTGGTTTACGGTGCCTCCCTTAGCACTTTGCTTTGCGAAGTAAAAAATCCCACCCCCGAAAGAATATCCTACTATTGCTACGCTTTGGGGGAAGTGAGCTTGAAGTTTCTAAATAATGGTAACACCGAATTATATAAATTTTTAAAGAAAAACTGTGAAACAGATATAAGTTATACCGATTATTACGACAACTACAAATCCTTGAAAACAGCCATAAAATACGCTGATATTACGGAATAAAGTGCGTTTATAAAAAAAGTAAAGGGACCGATTGACCCCTTTAAATATTATGTAGAAGTTTTGCTTCTTTATTTTTCTAAAATACGAATTTCTTTGCGGTATTTAAGTGGTGACATTCCGTATTTTGATTTAAAAACTCTATAAAAATACTTTTCGCTTCCAAAAAAGGTTTGATTTGCAATTTCAGATACTTTTACATCGGTATTTTTAAGCATAGCTTCGGCAACAACAAGTCTTTTTTCAGTTATAAGATTAGAAAAAGTACAACCGTATTCATTTACAATAATGCGCGAAACCTGTTTAGTACTCAAAAACACGTTTTTTGCAACGTCACCAAGAGTTAATTTGGAAGATATATTATTAGTTATATGGGAATTTATGTATGTTTCTATGGCGTTAATATGCTGTGAAGCGTGTTTTTTATTGTTATAGATTTTTAGGTCTGTAGAACTTAGATGATTAAAAACATTATTAAAAATAAGGGCTGCTAAATGTTTCACATTAACGGTTGATGAATAAGTATTTTCTAAAGTGCTTTCGGTGAATTTTTTAACGTAAAAAATTATTTCTTCGTTTATTGGTAGTTCGCATATACCTTGATTTAACTGCTCCGCAATGCTTGGATTTCCATTAAATGAAAATAACAAGCAATAGCTTTCACCTCCGGTTGGAACAGACACGTGTTTTGTTTTTGGCGGAATAATAAGCACCGAGCTTTTATATTCCATAATGCTGTTAGTTGTTACAAGTTTAAGGCTTCCCGACGTAACAAAAAAGATTTCATAGGTAAAATGGGTATGAGTTGCTCTTATGTGGTGGTGATTTGGCGGACCGTCAAAAGCTTTTATAAGGGGGGATTTACCTACGCGAAAAATATTTAAACTCAATTCGCCGATATCAACACTTATTTGTGGATAAGATGTATTGGTTTTAGTGTTCTTCATATTGTAATTATAGCATAATAAGAAAAAATGTCAATTAAAAACATACAATTCTGCAAAAGTATACAATTCAGACATTTGGCGCACAGTGTTGTCCATTATTTCCGTTGAATTGAAGATTTTAAAGTGGTATGATTGTTATGGATTAATTATATTAAGGAGAAGTTTATGTCAAACCTTAAAATAAACACCGAGAAAAAGCATAAAATATCACCATATTTATATATGCAGTTTATGGAGCCTTTAAGCGCTACCGATACGTCTGTAGATGCAGGTTGGGATTATACCGAAAACAAGTGGTATCCATCTTTAATAGAAAAGGTTAATGAACTTTCCCCCACAATGGTTCGTTTTGGTGGTACCTTTGCCGCCTATTACCATTGGAAGGAAGGTGTTGGTGATTTTAAAGACCGCAAGCCTATGATTAATCATTGTTGGGGCGGTATTTACAGCAACGCCGTTGGTACCAATGAGGTTGTAGATTTTTGCCGTCAGGTAAATGCCGAACCTTTATTGGTTGTTAATACCGAGTCGGACGGATTTGACTGCTGGGCAAATCCTAAAAACGATAACAGCAGATTAGGCACCGCCGAAGAAGCGGCAGAGTGGGTTGATTACTGTAATAATCCTGAAAATGCTTTGCGTAAGGGTAACCCTTTTAACGTAAAATATTGGCAAATTGGCAACGAAACTTCATATAGAATTTGCGGCAACACAGGTTTTAAGCTTGATGAAGGTTATGACGTTACCTGCCGTTTTGCCGAAAAAATGAAAATCGTCGACCCGAGTATTAAGCTTATAGGTTGGGGTGACAGATCCTACGACAATATTAAATGGTGCAAAAAAATGAGCGAAATAGATTCCCTTGATATGCTTGCTTTTCATCACCATTTTGGTGCAGATTTTTACGTTTCACCCCTTAACGGTACTGATTATAGACTTAATCCCGAAAACACATGGAATCTGCTAATGGATGGATATAAGTCCCTTGATGAGCACATTAAAACTATGCGTGCTGACTGTGGTAATAAACATCTTGCTATGACAGAGGGCCATTTTATTATGCAGGGCAGAAATCGCAACGAGGTTCTTTCTTCTTGGGTGGCGGGTGTTGCCTATGCCCGTTGCCTTAACACAATTATGCGCCATAGCGATGTTTTAGATATTGCTACTATGGCAGACTTCTTTGGCAACGTTTGGCAGGTTAATGCTATTTTAATTCCGGGCGCCTTAAAATGGGAGCATTTCAAACCTTATTTACAGCCGGTTGGCTCGGTTATGTCGCTTTTTAAAAAACATCAGGGAAAGTTTGCTCTTGATATAAATTATAACGGAACTATTGATGCTGTTGCATCGGCTACCGATAATAAAATCTTTATACATATTGCAAATACAAGTATGTCTTCATCTGAGGAAATAAGTTTGGATTTAGGCGGTAAAAAAGCAAAGAAAATTAAAATGCACTATATTGCTGAGAATACTACAACCGAAGTAACAATGTTAAACCCCGATGTTTTTGCTTATAAAACAAAAGAAATCGAGGGCTTAAACTTTAAACTTCCTGCGGCAGCAGTTGCCGCCATTGAAATTGAGGTTGAATAGTTATGAATAACGAGCAATTTCTAAAAAATCTTACTCCCCCCAATGGCAAAGTAGATATAATCATAGATTCTGATGCTTTTACCGAAATTGACGATTTATACGCTATATGTTATGCAGTTTTAAAAACCGAAAAGTTTAATATTAAGGGTATTTGTGCTGCGCCATTTTGCAAACCTCCAAGGGCAAAGAGTCCTAAAGAAGGTATGCTTAAAAGTTATGATGAAATTTTAAGGCTTTTAAAACTATTAAACAGAGAAGCTTTAAACCCCATTGTCTTTAAAGGTTCGGCGGCTTATTTAGAGAATGAAATTACTCCCATAGAATCTGATGCGGCGGATTTTATTGCCAATACTGCAAATAAATATTCTCCCGAAAATCCTCTGTACATAGTTGCTATTGGTGCAGTTTCAAACATTGCATCGGCAATACTAAAAAATCCAAAGGCAAAAGAAAATACCGTTGTTGTTTGGCTTGGCGGAAATGCTACACACCTTCCAATGGGCGCAAACGAATATAATATGCGCAACGATTTAACGGCATCCAGGGTTTTAATGGGTTCGGGAGTCCCCCTTGTACAACTACCTTGTATGGGTGTTGTTGATAGGCTTTTAACTACAAAACCCGAGCTTGAATATTGGCTAAAGGGTAAAAATCAAATTTGCGATTATCTTTATAACCGTACTGTAGCCGATGGTGAAAAATATTCGCCCTATAAAACCTGGTCGCGTGTTATTTGGGATATTTCCACCCTGTTTTGGCTTATGAACGACGATAAAAAATATATGCAGGATAAATTAATTCCCGCCCCAATGCCCGAATATACAAAGGAATATTCTTTTGATGAAAACAGAGATAAAATTTGTCAGGTTTACAGGGTAAACAGAGATGCAATTTTTGATGATTTATTTAAAACCTTAAGGAACTGATTTTTACGGCAATAGTTTTAATTCCCATTGCACCTTCAAAAATTCAAGAAATTTTTCTATAAATGTTTGTAGAGCTTATTTGGTTTTTTCCGTTTATGGTTACTAATTCTTTCCATTTTAACGGATTTTAGCCAAATAAGCTCTACTTTTATTATTTTTAAATTTTTCTTTTATGGGCTCTAATTGGTTGCGCCAACGTTTATTATAAAGCCAATATTATTTATCTGCCAGAACAAGGCGATATTCAAAGCCCTCTACCCTTGCGGTGTAAGAAGAACCGTCGGCAATCTTTTCACCTGTGAAGGCGTCGGTAAGGTTGGTTGCACCCAACGCACCGAAATCAACCGTAACATCACTTTCAATACCCTTTTCGGTACCTGCTACAACCGCCATAATCTTATTACCCGCATCGTAGTAGCTAACCTTTACTCGGTCATCTGAGGTGGTAACGCCGTTCTCGGTATAATATGGCTTGAATTCGGACTGAGCAATTGGGAAAGCATCGTAAGCCTTCCAAATTTTGGAGGTTGCCTCTAAGGGCGCGCCGATATCAACAGGCTTAGGCATAGAATTATGAAGTAGCTGGGTAGCAACGGCATTATCATATGTCCAAACGGGATCATTGGAATAGCAAAGGGAGTAAACAGGAACACCGAAATGCTTACTGCCAAACATCATTCTTAAATGTCCCTCAGGCATTTTGGTAACAATGCCATGAAGAAGGGGATTTTGGAATGATTCGCCCTCCCAAACCGAGGTACAGCAACCAAGAGCAACAAGGTTCATAGCGCCGCTACCGTGATTATTCATAATAAGATTATGCTCACTTATATATTTATACAGTCCCTTGAACACCTTACGAATGCCGTCTTGTGAATAGGTTGTATGCCAATTTCCGTCCTTATCCTGATAGCCACAACCATGGGCGGGGTTGGCGCAACCCTTAGGCCACATTGTAGTATCAAGATAAATTCCGTCGAATCCAAAATCCTCTACAACCTTAATAACGCCTTCTACAAAAACATCTGCCCAATCGCTGTCAAGACAAACTCTGAGAGCGCGTTGACCCGGCCAACGATTCCAAGCCGCGCCTTTATTATCACCGGGATGTTGAATAACCTTCCATTTGCTTCCGTACTTACCAAAATATGGAGAAAGTGAGGAAAGCTCATAACCAAAATAAGGAATAACCTTTATTCCGCGCTTGTGACATTCCTCTATTATGTATTTTGCTCTTTCTTTGGTTTTATCAGTTAAAACGGGAGAATTTTGCATATCGTTCCATTTTTCGTGAATATATAAAACCTCTACGCCAAGTCTTTTAAGGCGGTCAAAACCTATTTCGGTGTCACCTTCAACCACGGGGGCAGATAAAAACTCCTCATAGTTGTTAAGTACCTTTTTAAAGCAGTCAATATGGAGTGCCTTTTCGGTAAACGGTGCAGGAGAAAGCTCACGATAAGGTGTGGCGCAAAAACCGAAACGGAAGGAGATGGGATCAAGCCACATTGAACCGTCATCGGTGGTGTCACCGCGCCAGTACTCGGGCTCACCATCTAAAATATGTATACGAAGAACAAATTCATCTCCATTATCAATAACCTCAAACGCCCTGTTTGACTTTACCTTCCAGTGCTCATCGCTGTAAAAGAAAAATCCAAAGCCTACATCATCATTTGCAAGCATTATCTGACTTGTAAAGCAGGAATTAAATCCACCTTTAGGTGTAATACCCGACCAAGAAATCTGCCAAGGCTCACCCTTACTTGTATCGCGGTATTCAATGTCACCCGAAAGATAGGTGTACGGGGGTACCTGATAGTAGGTAGCGCACTCCTTTTTAAAGGGAACCTCTATCCAAAGATGGTCTATAACTCTGCGGTGCCAAATTCGTTCCTCCAACCCAAAAAGCTGAGGCACGGTAAAACCGCGGGGCATAATGCTCATATCCACAAAGGCACAACCATCATCCTCCACATTAGTGGTGGTATTTACAAAAAGAATTTTGCTTTGCATAGTAGCAGCAAGGGTTACGGCATCCTCTTTGTAGTCAACCGAAAAAACCTCAGCAGGCTCAAAGGTTTCCTCCTCATTATTAGCCTTTAAAACTACACGGATAGGAGCGCTTAAAATCTCCTGCCCCATTGATTTTACAGATGTGGGAAAACAGGAATTTTCAAAGGTGTACTCCCTAAGGGGAACCTTAACCACTCTTTTATTTTCTTGAGTCTCCAAAACGGGATATTTTGATTCTGGCATTTTTAAAACCTCCATTATATATGGCTTTTCTTCATTATAACGTTTTGTAGGAATTTTTTCAATATATAATTATGCTTTTTATTTGTATAAAATGTCCATTCATTTATTGTTTATATGGGTATTGTAATAGCTATTTCACTTATTGATTGGAATTATTTAAAATAAGACATTCGATTATGAGAAGTTTGATATATAAATCCAACAGACATTGGACATTTTATGCAAATAATGGTCAATAAAGCATATTGCATTTTTGATTTTTGAAAGGTATAATGAAGAAAAATCATATTAAAACGGAGGCTTTAAAATGTCCAATATTAAATATCCCATTTTAGAAGGCCAAGGCAACAAAAAAATAATTAAAGTAAATTTAAGGGAATATATCTTTGAAAATTCCTGCTTTCCCACATCTGTAAAATCAATGGGGCAGGAGATTTTAAATGGTCCCATAAGAGTTGTATGCAAAGCAAATCAAAACAACCAGGTGTTTGAACCCGCCGACCTTTGTGTTACCAGCTATAAAGAGGATGCAATAAATTTAACCGCTACAATGCAAAGCGAAGTGTTTTTTATTAACACCAACACAAGCATTGAGGAGGATGGTGCATCCTTTGTGGATATGAGCATTATGCCACGCGGTCTTACCGTACCACAGATGTTTGGTTTAGAACCAAGAGTTTTCCACAGAAGGGTTATAGATAATCTTTGGCTTGAAATTCCCATTAAAAAGGAATGTGCTACCTATTATTCTTTGCCTTGCCAAACCCGTGTTTACGGTGACGTTGAGTACTGTGATCTTGAAAAAGGCGAGCCTTGGCAACTTTCTTGGTCGGGTCTTGTTCCCGAAAAGGGATTTTCTTGTGAGTTTACAAGTCAAATCTTATTAGCTAATGATGACGTTGGATTTGGTCTTTTCTTCTATAGCGATGAGCATTGGAATATTAAGAATAAAAGGAAGGCATTTGAGGTAGAGGTAACCGAGGACGAATGTATTTTGCGTATACATCTGTTGGATGGCGAGCCCGATGTATGGAGAGGACATACCACCGATGACGGCTCAATGTGGTTGCATCCTATTAACTTCCGCTTTGGTTTTTCTGCTACGCCTTACCACGAACTTGCCCCCGCCCCCTTTACCGAAAAAGCACTTCATATAGACTGCTTTAAAAAGGTGCTTAATAATTATGAGGACTTTTTATCCGCTCCCGTTGTGGAGGGTGATACCGAAATAGGCTTTGACCGCATTAAAAGACTTGGTGTTGAGGTGCTTTACATCCACGAAAAATGGAATGATATTCAAAACAGCCCCATTTTAACCGACCGCACCAAAGAAAGAGCAAAGTATATTATAGAGGAATGCCACAAACGCGGAATTAAGGTAATACCTTATTACGGATTTGAAATTTCATCCCTTTCGCCATATTTTGGAAAATACGGTCATAAATGGAAATGGATTCCCGATGCAAAATCCCCTAACAAGCTAAACCATTGGAACAGATGGCCGGGTCAAAGAGCCCTTCGCGTTTGTATGGATAGCGATTGGGCAGACGTATTTGTTGATGGCGTAATTCGGGTTATTGAAGAATTTGGCTTTGACGGAATTTACCTTGACGGTACAATTATGCCCGCCGCCTGCGCTAATGTAGAGCACGGTTGTGGATATACAGATATGAATGGCGAAATACATCCTACCTATTCACAAGATGGTACTCGTAGGATTTTAAAAGGCATTTATAAATACATAAAAGAGCATAATCTTATTATGAACTGCCATTGCAACGCTACTATGAATCTTGCGGCAATTAACTATTGCACCTCCGTTTGGGAGGGTGAAACCTTCCAATCCCTTCTTCTTCATGGCAAAGTTACAAAAATGCCGGGCGGACATCTTAGAACGATTTTCGGCAGTAAGCATTTTGGTGTTCCCGTATATTCTCTTTGCTACTCTAATGACCCAATTTGGACCTATCATAACGCTATTGCAACACAACTTTTACATAATTCTATGCCAAAGCCCGTTGATATTGGCGCACCTTTGGAGGAAACCTCAAGAGTTTGGAAGGCTTACGATGCATTCCCCATTGCTAAATCTCAGTGGAAGCCCTATTATACCGAAAATGGCGTTACCACCTCTGATGAAAGGGTTAAGGTAAGTTATTACGATGCAGGGGATAAAATTATGGCAGTTGTTGCAGGTACCGAAAAGGGTATTGAAAGTGATGTTACGGTTGATTTCGGTGCGTTGGGTGCAACCAACCTTACCGACGCCTTCACAGGTGAAAAGATTGCCGACGGCTCTAAATATACCGCAAGGGTAGAGGGCTTTGAATATAAACTTATTTTAGCTGATAAATAAATTTTCTTTAAAAACACAAAAACTGCAATGGAAGTTTTAAATACTTCTGTCGCAGTTTTTGTTATTCACTAGCTATACTTTTTTAATACATTATAAAATCTTTACTCTTTTTCCTCAATTTCAATTGCAAAGCAATCGTACACGGGATCCTTAAATGCACCTATTCTTGCGGTATTTACACCCATTTTCATAAGTCCGTCACCACTAAGCACAGGGTAATCCCACTTCCAATCCTTACAGGTGGGAAGTGTCACCTTATAAAGCTTTTTGGAGTCAAGACCCATAGGCTTGATTGCAGGAAGTCGTAATGCAAATCCGTTATTATTACCGTAAACAAAGATAACTGACTTTTTCTTATCCTTTGCTACATACTGGAAGGAAACATAAGGTGCATTTTTATCAAAAGCAGAGGAAAGCACATACATATCACCAAGCTGAACCGTTTCGCGGATTTTTTTGTAATATGCAATGTAGCCCTTTAATTCTTCAATCTGTTCATCATCAAGCCTTCTAAGGTCATAGCCGACAGAAAGGGAAGCATTATAAGCAACATGAGCCAAAAACTTCATACTCTCAGCTCTGCCGTTAGGGAAATAGGGCACGTGATGGAAATGACATCCACCGCCTGCAGTTTTGGCAAGATTAAACTTTGTAAAGCCTTCGTGAAGCTGCAAGGCATCAATAGCATCCTGATTGTCACTTCGGTTAATTCTACCGCACCAAGGCGCCATTGCTAAATCGGAGCGAAGTCCGCCCGATGCGCAGTTTTCTATCATAACATGAGGGAATTTTTCATTAATATGGGCAAAAATTTTATGCAGATTCTGAACGTATTTAATGTAAAGTCTTTTTTGCTCTTTAGTTTCTGCCTCGGGCCAGCCTGCCTGGGAGAAGTAGCGGTTCATATCCCATTTAAGGCACTCAATATTTGCGCTTGACAGCAGTTCATCAAGCCAATTTACAGTATACTCATAAACATCGTCCCTGGCGAGGTTAAGGGTGAGCTGCCAGCGCTTTTCTTCCCTTTCTCTGGTTGGGTAATTCATAACCCAATCGGGGTGAGCTCTGTAAAGGTCGCTGTCAGGATTAACCATTTCGGGCTCTACCCAAAGTCCAAACTTCATACCAAGACTATTTACATAATCTACAACAGGGGCAAGACCGTTGGGGAATTTATCGGGATCGGGTACCCAATCGCCAAGACCTGCGTGATCATTCTTTCTACCCTTCATCCAACCGTCGTCAATGAGCAGAAGTTCTACACCAAGGTCGGCGCATTTTTTAGCCTGAGCCATAATAAGCTCCTCGCTGACATCAAAAAGGAATGTTGCCCAAGCGTTGTACAAAACGGGCATTACCTTATCGGTAAACTGATTCTTAGTAGTTGCTCTTAAATAATCATGCAGTTGACGGTTAGCCGCTCCAAAGCCCTCGGTTACAAAGCCGCCTGTAAAAACGGGGGTAACAAAGGTTTCGCCGCCTTTAAGCCAAATATCAGAGTCAAAATTAGAAATACCGCCGTTTACCTGAGTAATACGATTTATGGTGCGACCAATATTCATTTGCCAGTTACCGCTCCATTGCAATGTACCAAAATGAACTCTACCTGTATGCTCGGTAGCGGTGTAATCGTCTATTGCAAAATAAGGAATATTTTGTGCGCAGGAAACACCTGCTTTGCTCTGAAGAGTGATGGTATCAAGCCCGATATCGGCGGTTTTTACCTCATACTCGTGACCCCAACCGCTACCCATATAGGTAAGGCGCTGTTTTTGATTATAGCCTAAAATCCAGTTAGCCGAATAAAAGGTTTCAAGCTGAATTTCGTCACTACCCTCATTTATAATTTCGGTATGACGGTCAATAACATCAAGCCCCTCATAAATTTTATAAATAAGCTTTACGGTAAGGGGATAAACCTCGTCCTTTAAAATTAAGGTAAGGCTCTTTTCGTCATTGCTTATGACATAATCGCTGTATTTTAAAACAGTATCACGCACACCATCAGGGAAGTTCACCTTTAAAGATTCGTTATCATAAAATCTGCCGCCGAAGAAGGGGTATTCCTCCCTTTGACGATAATGTTTGCTGTATGCAAATTGATTCCCGTTAAATTCTAAACCAGCCTGAATATCGAAATCATTATAAAGTCTTTCGCCCCAATAAGCATTGTTAACATAGCCATCTAAAATCTCAATAGCATAGGTGGTATTAGCGGTATCAATTTTAAAAACTCTAATATCACTAAGATCTGATGTGGGAATTGAATTTGTAATAAAGGTTTTAATAGACATTTTAAACACTCCTTATTATTTGCAAAGCTCTGCTATTTTCTTTTTCTGTTCAGGCGTAAGGTCTATGCAGGGTGAATTAGAAAGGGCAGTATCGGCATTTTCCACTATTAAAACCTTGGTATTGGGACCAAAATAATGGGTATGCCAAGCACCTTTTTTAACGTTGTACATTACATTAGGCTGCATATCCACCGCTGTGATTTCATTAGGTTTATCACCAAAACCTGCCAAAAGCAGAACACATCTGCCCTCCAGCAGTACAAAAACCTCGTCTGTTTCGTTATGCTTTTGAAGGTATGAAAGGCCCTCCACCGTTGTTTTTGGTCCGTCATTCATAAAAGCAACCCGCCAATTTTCAAAAAAGACAAGACTTTTATAGCCATTTTCATCGTAACGTAGCTGTTCAATTTGTTCCTGCATAAAATCACATCCAAACATAGTTTTATAAGTTAATTATATCATAAAAAAATGCATTTTAAAGACTAAAATTAAAGGAGTTTTTTCACTGTTTTTTTGTACAAACGCGTGACATTTGTTACATGCGCGCAAATAGATATAACTATAACATCAAACTGATAATATTCTTGTTAATGCAAAAAAATTACAACAGAAACGAACTAATTCAATTCTGTTGTAATTTTTCCGATTTTATTACTTTTTGCTTAAAACTTGAATCAGCCTAACTCAATCATCTTTTCATATACCCGTTTACAATTGTTTTTATCATTAAAGGCAAAGAAGCTGTCAATTCGCTCACGGTATTTATCTTTAAGCTTGCATCCGTTTTCCATATACTCCACAAGGCGGTCAACGGTAGGTTCGAGTTCATACTCAACCTCACCAAAGCCGTCACGCTCATAATCAAAATAGCCTTTTTGATACGAATGCGCACCTCCGAAAAATTCTTCTGCATCAAAATGGGTGTAAATAACCGGCTTGTACATATAAACAAAATCGAAAACTGTTGATGAATAGTCGGTTACAATCAAATCGCTTTCGGCAAAAAGCTTATTATAATCTATATTGTTGGAAACAACTGAAACAAAATCATTTTTCTCAAAAAGCTCTGCCGCATTACGAAGATTGGGGTGGAGCAGAAACTCCACCTTATAGCCTGTTTGTTGTATGGCAGCTTTGATTTTAGGATGATTTATAAGGGTATTATAAAACTTAAAGAAATCACTTTCTTCAAAATTATTTACAATGTTCCAGCCGCCTGCCTTGGGGTCCTGACCCGCAGTTAAATTTTTTCGCCAGGTGGGCATAATACTTATAATTTTTTGGCTATTGTTATAAAGATTATCAAATCGAGGCATACCCGTAAGCCATACATTTTCCTCAGGATAAAAATAGCCATAATCCAAAACCGATTGATACTCACCCTTTGCCGATACAACAAAGCCTGTAAAGTTTTTATTGTACTTATTAAGCCAATCAGATAAATCATCCTTGGTTACACCATGTTGTAAAAACACAAATTTGGCTTTTGCCCAAAGGCTACGGAAAGGCTCTACCCTTGCACGTAACGGACAGAAAATTTCAGGCTCGCCATGGCTTGAGACAATATATTGGCTGACCGCCGATAACAGCTTGTGCTTAATGGAGTCTTTATTTAAAACAGGGCCGATTTTTTTAATCCGCTCATAATCCGCAGAGCCCGCCTTAAGCACAAATCTTGCATCGATATTTTTGTGATTTTCGCGCACATAGCGGAAAAAAGCCTCGCCGTTATCACCCGCATTGGCAGGACGGTCAGAAATAAGCCAAATTGGTTTTATTTTAAAGAAATTATAAATAAATAAGAGTATTCGGATTACGGCGGCACCCATACCAAGGACACCATCTTTTTTGAATATTTCCAATAAAAGCTTAATTTCTCTTTTTGCTTTTTTGGCGAAACCGCACTTTGATATTAAAAGAGTATTTCCGCTACGGTGTGCAACATAACCCTTTAAAATATAATAGCTGTTTGAATATTTGTTGCTGAGAGGTGCAAATCTACCAAAAACAAGACCTTTAAAAATTACTTCAACACCGTTTAAAACTGCACCAACCCTTAGTTCATAGGCGGATTTCAAATCTAACTCAATTCTAAATGCATACTTATTAATCACCTCTACACCTATTGCGGTAGAGGTGCCAATTTGAATATAATCCTTAATGCTTATTCTTTTACCGTTTGCAATCACAAAAAATCCCAAATCGGTATAATTTTTATTATAGAGATTTACGCAATAATCCAAAATAATTTTGCCGTTTTCTATACTGAAAAATTCAAGAGCAGAGCGACAGCTTTCCAGCGGCAAAACGGCATCATCAGAAAAGGAAAATACGGGGGCAGGCTGAGATGAGAATTCCATTTCTCTGCCGTATTTCATCTCTAAAGCCAGCATTTTATGCTCACCCCAAATGTGGGCTTGCGCCATAATAACATCATCATCAATATGCTTTAAGATTTCTTTAATGGCTTCTATATATAACTGCTTATCCTCATCGCTCAAGCCTTCTGCCGAAATATCAGGCTTTTTTATACGCCACTGAACATCATACATTAAGGTGTTCTGCACATATTTTGGCACACTGCCAAAGTGCTCCAACATCTTTTGAATAATATACAAATGAAAATTATTTACAACGGGCAGATACCAATTTGCCTTTTGACCCGACATTTGTATTGCCGATGTGGCTTGCTGCCTTTTTCTGTAAAGATATGCTGCATCGCTTAAAAGCCCCAAAGCCTGCTTTTCCATTAATATGGTATGCACTACCTTGGCATCCTCTGCATAGGCAAGGGTTGTATCAAAACGAAGATTCTTAAGACTTTCTGCCTTTATAAATGTGCTGGAGGAGGACATCTGAATAAGCTCCCACTCCTCTTTAAGGTCTGCAATCCTTGTACCGTTTTTGAATTTATAGTTAAGCATATGGTCGCCACGGGCAGCATCAAAGAATTTTATAGGCATTGCCAATATATCAATTTTAGAATAATTGGCTTCAAAAAACTCCCATGCCTTGCTAAGAGCGTGAAGTTCCAGCTTATCATCGGCATCCAAGAAATTTACATACCTACCCTGTACAATATCAAGTCCCATATTCCTTGCCGATGATACGCCGCCGTTTTCCTTATGAATAACAAAAATATTTTCAGGATACTTTGCGGCATACTCATCACAAATGGCGGCACTTCCATCCTTTGAGCCATCATCAACCAATATTAACTGAATATTTTTTATTCCTATAGTCTGATTAACTATGCTTTCGATTGATTCAGCTAAAAATTCCTCACAATTATATACAGCCGTGATAACCGAAAATTTATATTTAAATTCACCCATAAAAAGCTCCGATTAATTTTTATGATTTTCTGTGTTTGACAGCCATTTCATACACACGCTGACTATTATTCTTATCATCAAAGGCAAAGAAATTATCAATGCGCTCACGATACTTATCCTTAAGCTTGCAGCCATTTTCCATATATTCAACAATACGGTCAACGGTGGCTTCAAGCTCATACTCAACCTCACCAAAGCCGTCGCGTTCATAATCAAAATAGCCTTTTTGGTACGAATGCGCTCCGCCAAAGAACTCGTCCGAATCAAAATGGGTATAAACAACCGGCTTATATAAATAAACAAAATCAAATACCGTTGATGAATAATCGGTGACAATAAGGTCACTTGAGGCGAAAAGTCGATTGTAATTTATATCTGTTGAAATAATAGATACATATTCATTTTTCTCGAAAAGCTCTGCCGCATCACGAAGATTGGGATGAAGCAAAAACTCCACCTTGTAACCCGTTTCCTGCACCGCTTTTTTGATTTTCGGGTGATTTATAAGGGCGTCATAAAACTTAAAAAATTCGCTCTTGTCAAAATCGGTTATCAGATTCCATCCACCCGTGACAGAATTACGACCCGAGGTTAAATTTTTTCTCCATGTAGGCGTAATGCTGACTGTTTTTTGAGCATCAGAATAAAGAGTGTCAAATCGAGGCATACCGGTGAGCCATACTTTATCTGCAGAATAAAAATAATTGTATTCTAAAATAGACCTATATTCACCATTTGCCGATACAACAAAGCCGGCAAGATTTTTATTATATCTGTTAAGCCAGGAAGATAAATCATCCTTAGTTACACCATGTTGCAGAAATACAAAAGGCTTATTGGCTAAAATATCCCTGAAGGCATTTCGCGTACTGCCAAATGGGTCGAAATGCTCATTTTCAGCCTGACTTGAAAAGATATACTCGGCCAAAAGCACCTTTAGCTTGTGTTTGAATCCAGTTTTTTTAATAACAGGACCGATTTTTTTCATTTTTTTGTAGTCAGGTGAATCTGCATTAATAACAAAGCTTGCATCAATCTCAGGATGCTCGGCAACCATATATCTGAAAAATGCCTCACCGTTGTCGCCTGCAACATTAGGACGGTCGGAAATCAGCCAGATTGGTTTTTTATTAAACCTTTTTGCTATATGGTACCAAAAGCGCAAAAATAATTCTTTTCGGCTTTTGTTTTTATTATTTTTAAAAATCCAAAGTAAAAAATTAAATTCCGTAAAGAATTTTTTTGCAGCACCGCACCGCATTACTAATATAGAATCGGTTGTGGGGGTCATCAACCAATTATCCTTAACATAGTGGGAATATCTATACTCTCTTGTAATGGGAGAAAAATACGCATAGGTGTATTTAGGCATAAATATTGTCTTGCCGTTTATGGTGGCACTTAGCTTGATTTCATATTTTGGGGTAGCGGGATTCAGTTCAAGCTCTGCTGTAAAGCCTATCTTTTTAAAGATATTTCTTGTTAAAAATACAACCTCAGATTTGCGGTCAGTTAGGGTTGTGTTGATTTTTTCGCCGTTTACACACACCGAAAGGTCGAAGGAATCAAAGGGGAAATCACAAATTTCAAAATATCCTTCAATTTTCAGGGTGCCGTTTTTAATATCTAAAAACTGGAAAAATGTCTTACTTGTTATCAGACTAAAAGTAGTATCCTCTGAAAAACTGCAAAGAACATCATTTTTCTCTTCATCCACTATAATTTCAGGGTATGCGTCATACTTTAGCTCCAGTGCGACTATTCGCTGATCGCGGTTAAGGTTATTCTGGCACAAAATAACATCTTCATCAATACCAGATATTATTTCTTTTAAAATATTTACGTACTCCTGCTTTTCCTCTTCAGTAATAACATCGGTTTTTAAAAAATCTCTTTGTCTTATGCGCCACTGTACGTCATACATTACAACGTACTGAATAAATTTAGGAATATATCCCAACTGTTCCTTGGCGTAATCCATTACACCCTTTAAAAAATATTTGACACTTGGGATATACCATTTGGGATTTTTAAGGGAATTTTGAAGTGCAGAGGGGGCACCTGTTGTGCGCTTGCGGTACATATAACGGGCATCTGCCTCCAATCCCAAGGTCTGCTTTTTAACAAGCACCCTTTGCATAAAGCTGGCATCCTCACCGTAGGCAAGTCTGGAATCAAAGGTCACACCCTTAATGGCAGCGGTCTTTATAAAGGAACTGGAGGAGGACATCTGGATAAAATTCCACTCCTCATTTAAATCTACTATTCTTGTGCCTTGCTCAAACTTGTAATTTAAAATATGACCGCCTGTTGCGCCGTCAAAATGTTCCAAAGGAATGGCTACAACATCTGTTTTATCGTAATTCTCCGAAAACAGCTTGTACACCCTTTCAAGAGTGTCGGGGGTGAGCATATCATCCGAATCCATAAAATTAACAAACTCGCCCTGAATCAGCTCAAGACCAACGTTACGGGCGGTAGAAACGCCTTCATTTTCCTTATGTACAACCACGATATTTTCGGGATATTTCGCGGCATACTCATCACAAATGGCGGCACTTCCATCCTCCGAGCCGTCATTAATTAAAATAAGCTGGATATTTTCAAGCCCGATGGTCTGAGAGAGTATACTCTCAATGGCTTCTGCTAAAAAAAGTTCAACATTATATACAGCCGAAATTATAGAAAATTTATATTTATAATTGCTCATAAAACAATCTCCTGTTTGCAACAAAAACTAAAAATAAAAGGGTTTTAGGGTGCCTTTTCCACAATTTACGACATAAACTCGTTATATTTGGGAAGAACCTCATCCACTGTGCCCAGCATTTTCATTTCTCCGTCGTGAATCCAAAGAATATTATTACAAAGTTTCTTTAATGTTTCGGAGTTGTGAGAAACAATAATAACCGTTCTGTCCTTATTATCAATAAGCTGCTTCATTTTAGCATAGCTCTTCTTTTGGAATTTAGCATCACCAACCGAAAGAACCTCATCAATAAGCATAATTTCGGTTTCCAGTATGGCGGTTATGGAAAATGCCAATTTTGAATACATACCGCTGGAGTATGATTTTACAGGACGGTCAATGAAATCGCCCAACTCGGAAAACTCTATAATCTCATCTAATTTTTCATTAATTTGTTCTTTATCAAAGCCTAAAAGCATACCCGAAAGGAAAATGTTTTCTCTACCGGTTAATGCATTTTGAAAGCCCACACCAATGGAAAGCAGGGATATTGAATGACCGTGAAGGTCTACCTCACCCTCATCGGGGGAAAAAATTCCCGCAATGGCACGAAGCAGAGTGGATTTACCGCTACCGTTTTTACCTACAATGCCTAAAATTTTGCCCTTTTCTACCTCAAAGGAGATGCCCTTAACCGCCTCAAAATACTCGGTTTTAGAGAACTTTTTGGGGTTCATTATGGCCTTTAAAAGGGACATTTTATTCATAACCCTATATTGGATTTTAACGTTTTTTACCGAAATTGCTGATTCTGACATAAATAAAACTCCCCTTTCTTAAATGATTTTAACGTAACTGTTTTCGTATTTATAAATAATCTTAACACCTATAATCGAGATCACAAGGCAAACCGCAAGCCAGATGCCAAGAGCTGCAAAATCAGGAGCCATACCGTAAAGCAGTGTGTTTCTGATATTTGTAATAATAAGCGCAACGGGATTGCCATAATAAAGCAAATTTTGAATAGTTGGGTGATTTTTTAAGTTTCTGGTAATATCATAAAATATACCGGAAAGATAAAATACCAACTGCAAGCCTACGGTTACAATGTTTAAAAGGTCCTCAACAAAAACGCCAAAATGCATTACAATAACACTAAAAGCAAAAGCAACGATTGCCAGCATTGCAAGCAGTGGCAACAACCAAAGCATATGGAAGTTTAAAACTATTTCCCCTTGGAAATAATAATAAACCATAAACATGGCCGTTATTATAAATGAAACTATCATCTTAAAGCCGTTTGTACCGATTTTTTCAAATATAAACATATACTTTGGTATATAAACCTTGGTAACTATGCTTTTTTTGTTGGATACCAGCTTAACACTGTTTCGCACAACGCGATTAAAAAACTGCCAACAGTTAAGACCAATAAAAACAAAAGCGAGAAAAGCAGGTGTTCCCCCGCTGCTGAATATAACACTCGCAACAAAAGCGTAAACCAACATATATAAAAGTGGATCCAATATCCACCACAGCCAGCTTAAAAAGGAGCCGGCAACCTCGCTTTTAAGCTCTGCCTTTACATTATAGCTGGAATAATTCCAAAACTTTTTAATATCGTTAATAAATTTTTTCATAAAAGTTTCTCGCTTTCAAAATACTTTTTAAAAAATAAGTACATACACATACGATTATATTATATCACTATATGGTGAATTTTTCAAGTAGATTTATAAACATAAATGCCCATCGGATATACCGACGGGCATTTATTGAATTTTATTATTAATTAAAATCGTAATGGGGCGCCATTTGAGTACCTGACGATGCCGATGAAAGACCGGAATAAAGCACCATCACATAATCGGCATTATGCTTTTTGGCATACTCGCTTACCGATTTTATAACGCTATTACCATGAAGTCCCTTTCTTAAATCCAGAATACGGGTTTCTGCCACATTAAGAGCTAAGAATGGTGTAACGGTACAGGCAAATGAATCGCGAACAATAACTATTTTTTTATTATTGGTTGCCTTTTTGTTTATTATAACCTGCTCGGGAAAATCACCACCGCTGTAGGTGGCATAAGGATTTTGGGTGTGAAGAGCCTTTTCCTCTATTCTGTATTTTTCGTAAACAGTATCCTCAAGAGCGCCGGTTTTTACCCCTCTTTTATCCTTAAGTTCAACCTCAGTTTCAAATTTAGGGGTAATAAGGCTTATATCATCCAACCCTAATGGGGTAAAGTATCTACCGGTTTTTTTGCCCTGCGAACCCAAAAACCAATCCTCATAGCGCTTTACATCATAATTTTTAATATCAAGTGTCTTTGCATCATATTCAAATCCGTAATCAGAATTTAATTTTTTGCATATTTCACCTGTTGCCCAAAGTCCCGTTTCAGGAATCCAGTGGTGATCGGTTATAAAATATGCATCCTCCATTTTAATGTTCTGCTCAATCATTTTTTCGGCAAGAGAAAGGGTGTTTACTCCCCTTTTACGAAGTGCCGCAACATACTTGTCCCCTTCCTCACGGGTAGTATTGTTAACGCCCGTAGGAAAACTGCCGAAATACTGCTTTTGAGGAGCATAGATATACATAAATGGTATATTTTCCTTTTTGCAGAAATTACTAAGCTCGGCACAGGAATCAGCCGTTTGTTCAATGACAGCATCATTTATTTCGCTATATTTATAAGCAAGATAATCATTATCCATACGAACAATAAAGTCTTCGCCCTTTTCCATATACTTTGTGCCTGTAATAAGGTAGGAAAGTGAGTGAATATCTACCGACTCATATCTGTACTTATATTTCTTTGAAGTATTGTCGATATCGTCGATGAAATTTTCTAACGACGGCTCTTTAACAAAATCCTTAACCGCATTCTTTGTGCCATTATAAAAATCCTTTGAAAACCACGATGTTATTATAAATGCCGAAACAAGGACAAAAACTATTATATTATAATTGAATTTTCTTTTCACAGTTTTTACCTCTTTTCGTTAAAAATTAAAATAAATAAAGGGATTGTGAGAGCTGCTTGTTACACTTGCAAAGGAAAGTACAAAAAGCAAAACAACTGCTACACATTTAAAGATTTGAAAAACAGGCTTTTCCAAGTTCCATTTTTCCTTTATTTTCAGAACTATAGGTGTGCTGAAAAGTATTGCAAAAAGCAAATATATCCAAGTGTTTACAATATCTCGAAGTACTACTGCATCGCCAAGTCCATTTGAATTTACACCAAACATAACTCCTATATACTGCCAAGCATCGGTAAGGGAATCCGCCCTAAAAATAACCCAGCCAAGAACTACAAAAAGCATAGTATAAATCCATCTGAATACATTGCCCAACGGCTTTGATTTGCGTTTATCTAAACCTGTAAGCTTTTCGGCAACCAGCAGAACAAAATACATAAGACCCCAAATTATAAAGGTCCAGTTTGCGCCATGCCAAACACCCGTTGCAAACCATACAACGAAAAGATTAAAGATAAGTCGAGGCTTTTTTACACGGCTTCCACCCAATGGGAAATAAAGATAATCCCTGAACCAGGTGCCGAGAGAAATGTGCCATCTGCGCCAAAATTCGCTTATTGAAAGAGATATATAGGGATAATTGAAGTTTTCCAGAAAATGGAAACCAAACATTTTACCAAGACCTATTGCCATATCACTATAACCGCCAAAATCAAAGAAAATCTGGAAGGTATAGCATATTGCACCAAACCAGCTGCCAGCTACCGAAAGACCATCAATATTATTAAAAGCGGCATCCGCAAAAACGGAAAAGCTATTTGCCAAAAGCACCTTTTTTGCCATACCGATTATAAAACGAGTAAAGCCATCAAAAAAGTCGTCTACCGTTTCCTTACGGTGCTTAATCTCATGGGCAACCGTTTCATATCTAACAATAGGACCTGCAATAAGCTGTGGAAAAAATGCAATGTAAAGTCCTACATTAAGGGGATTTTTCTGTGCCTCACCATTATCCCTGTAAACATCCAGAACATATGACATTGCCTGAAATGTAAAGAAGGAAATACCAATTGGCAAAGTGATTTTGGGAACATCAACACTAAGATTGAAAAGGTTTACAAAAATATTCCCCGTAAAGGTAAGATATTTAAAAACAAAGAGTATAGAAAGATTAAAAACAATCGTAGCAGCTATTACAAGTCTGGTAGTAATTTTATTTTTGCCTTTATATTTATTTACCAAAAGTCCAAATGCCCAGTTCATTATTATAGAAAGGAGCATTATAAGCACAAATTTTGGCTCGCCCCACGCATAAAAGAAAAGACTTGCAAAGGTTAAAAATACATTTTGTGCCGTACGAAACTTCTTTAAAATCCCATAATAAACTATAATGCAAACCGGCAAAAAGTATAAAATAAATGTAGTACTTGAAAAAAGCATTACATAACACCTCAAATTAATATACTTTACTTTAAAAATGTAAAAAGGCTCTTTGTCAATAGTTGGGGTAAAGAGTTAAAATGAAAAAGATTTACGCAAGCAGTCGCATTATGCGGCTGCTTGTTTGTTATGAAGTTGTTGATGGGAAAATATATGTAAAATACGGTTT
>SVPL01000090.1 GCA_015065925.1 Oscillospiraceae bacterium | reverse complement strand
GTTCAGCGTCAAGCAACTGATAATTACTCCATTTATTAACGGTTATAAGGGTATATTTGTTTGTTGCTTTTACGGATATTTCTCCCGTTGCCTGTAATTTTTTAATTGCTGTACGGGCTTGTTGAACCGAAATACCAAGATTTTGTGATAAGCTTTTAGATATCCGTTTAATTCCTGCATAAAATTTTCTCCTTTGCTTTATGTTTTTATTTAATTATAAAACAAATAAGAAAACTTTTCCCCCTACCATTAAACCGTTTGAGAAGCAAACTGTTCACTTTCACCGTCAGGTGAAATGTACACTGTACACTTCTTTAGTGAACGGTGAAGGGTGTACATTGCCTTTGGCAAGTGTACGGCGACTGCGTCGCGTTGATACCGGCAAACCGACATCAAGGTAAAACAGAAAGGGTACAGATAAATTAAAATTTTAACAACTTTATTTTATTGACTTTAGGCTCAATTAATTATATAATTACAATAAGATTTAGCGATTGGAGTTAAAATAATGAATGATATTGTTTTATGGCGTAAAAAAATACTCTCTCCTGTAGAAAATTCAGATTGGGCAAGTGAAATGGTTTTGAATCCTGCAATTATTGAAGATCCTAAAACCAAAAGAATACATATGATTTTCCGTGCGACAGGACCGTATCCACAGGCTCGTATTGAGGGTGAGCCTATGCCATATCCTATATTTTTGGGCTATGCTTATAGTGATGACGGTGAGAATTTTACCTTTGATTTAGAAAAACCCGCTTTGTCACCAGCCCTTAATTATGATAAAGAAAAAATTTATTTAACTAATCATAAGGGTGAAAAAGCAATTGATTTCACCAATGGCTGTCTTGAAGACCCAAGACTGTTTTTTATAGAGGACGAGTGTTATATGACCGCCGCCTGCAGAATGTTTGCCCCCGGTGCATATTGGAAGACCGACGGCACAGGTGGTGCTTGTATACCAAAGTGGGCAAATAATGAAGAAGAAAATCCTTTTGGAACACATTTAAATCCCACAGTTTCTGTTCTTTATAAGGTTGATTTACAAGCTCTTTCTGAGCAAAACTATGAAAAAGCATTCAGTTATATATGCCATTTGAATAACCCAAAATACGGCGAGGATCGAGATGTTGTATTCTTCTCAAAAAGAATGATGGTTGACGGTAAACTTTGTTATATAATGATTCAGCGTCCCGTAACACCCGATACTTATCCCGAATTTACAGAAACAAAGCCCTCGATAGTTATTTCTGCGGCTGAAAATTTTGAAGATTTTGCAACCGATAACAATGTAAAACGCAATTTGATTTTAAGTCCAACGGAAGATTGGCAGGAAGAGCGCGTTGGCGCAAGCGTGCCGCCAATCGAAATCAGCGAAGGCAGATGGCTTCTTAACTACCACGGCAAAAAGGATGATATAGTAGGCTATGGTCAGTCGTTTATGACCTTTAAAGAAGTAGACAATGATATGCCTGTGTTAGAAAAATTAAGTAAAGAAAAAATGATTGCTTGTGCAGAGGATTTTGAACAGCCCTCTCGCTTTGAAACACCTTGTGTTTTCTTTACGGGTATGATATTCCATAAGGGTGATTTGCTTGTAAGCTATGGCGCCGCTGATGAGCGTGTATGCTTGCTAAAAATTGATTATAAAAAACTAATGGAAAAAATGGATAACTTATAAACTTAAAAAAATAATATGTAAATAATTAGACACATCACCTGAGAAAACCTCAAAATGATGTGTCTAACTTTTTTTGGTTGTAAAATATTTTATTTTATACTTTTATTTTAGTTGTCCAACGGTTGGATTTCCAGCGTAGATAGGTATATACGGCACGAACAATCTCATCTGCTACAAGAGCAATCCAAAAGCCCATAAGGCCCATATTACAATATACGGCAAGAATATAGCCAAGTCCTACGCTAAATACCCAACCCGAAACAATGGTAACCACCATAGTTAAGGTAACATCATTAGCGGCGCGCAGAGCGGCTTCGTGAATGTGACTAATACCTCTTGCGACCTCTGCTATAATATCTATAAACAAAATGCCAAGTGCCATTGTAATTATAGACTGATTATCTGTAAATAAGGATAAAAGCGGTTTTCTAAAGAGTATTATAAGTATTGCTACAAGTGCGTTAGCGGGTACAGTGAATTTTACTAAAGCTTTATTAAGCCTGCGTGCGTGTTCATAGTTGCCAGCGCCGCACAGTCTGCCTATAAGCAAGGAGTTTGCCATTGCCACGCTCATACCAAATACATAAGAGTAACATACAATACTGTCTAAAACACCTTTTGCAGTAAGCACATCTTCATGCAGTCCCGAAGCAAAGGATGTTGTAATAATCTGTGCAATGTTATAACTGCCGTTTGCAATACAGGTAGGAATACCAAGGTATAATGCCCTTTTTGTAAATTCAAAAAATTCCTTGAAGCCGTCAGGGAAGGCAATCTTAATTTTGTATAAGCGGAACATTATAATTGCTATACCACATCCTACAATCTGACTAAGTGCGCTACCTACTGCCACACCGCTTACACCTGATAAGAAAGGCACTGTAGCGTAATAAACGGCATAAATACTGAAAAGTAGGTTCAAAACATTGGTTATAATACCTACGGTAACGGCGATTTTGGTATATCCGTAGCAACGCATTAAAGCAATTAAAACAGTATATACGGCTTTAAAGGTAAGCTCCATAGCGCGTATGCGCATATATACTATAGATAATTCGTACGCGGGACCGGTTAGATTTAGCCAATCGGCAACAGAAGGCGCCGCAGCAAATAACAATACTGTGAAAACTACGCCTATGCCTGTTAGCAACATTATAATTGAAAGACAAGCTTTTTTTACCTTTTCAATACGCTCTGCACCAATTAAGTTACTAACCAATATAGAGCCGCCTGCTGAAATACCGGAGAGAAAAACTATAAGTAGAGTTATTACTTTACCGGCTGATAAGGCGGCATTGAATGCATCTTGTGAATGTCCACTAAGCACAATGGCGCTGACCGTAGTTATAAGAAAATTAAATACATATTCAAAAAACAGAGGAATGGCTAGCTTGATTAAATTCAGGCTACCTAAAGATGTAGTAACCGTCAAAAGTTCCGATAAGTTATTTGAGGATTTTTTAAAAGTAGGGTTCATTTATAAACCATCCTAACTTACTGTTTTTACTATAGAATACACTGTACCTTTTTTAAAATACAGTGTATTCGGTTGATTTTTGCTTTTTGTTTAGCTAAAAACAGCCTTAAATGTTCTGGCTATAGTGATATCTATTTCTTAATAACATAACCTGCAAGCTCACCAATGGTAAAGCACACCCCACAGTCACATTTTTCTATCTCCACATCTGCCGCTTCATAAGCATCAATAATACTTGTGAATTTACCGTGCCAGCAAACCTTCTTTTTAACATTGTCTTTATTAACAAGCAAAACCGCTGTGTCACTTTCTGCCATAGCAATGCCGTTGTTTTCGCCTGTCAGCAATGTGCCGTTAGGACAGAGGAGCGAAATAAGCTCTTCTCCGGAAGTCACACGGATTGTACCTGCGGGAAGCTTGGCAAATTCACCGTCAAACATCTCTGTACCTTCGGGAGTGTACCATATAATCTGTGTACCGCCCGATGCTAAACGGTTGATTGCAAGTAAGGTTTCATCAGTAATGTCACAAGCGCCAACTACAAAGTTTTTCCAAAGGCCTGCTGCCTGACGGTTTGCAGTATTAGCATCAATATATGTAAAGTTATGCTGTGCGTTAATCATTGTAAACTGTGCGCCAAGCATTGCATTTTCTGAGGCCTTCATATATGCCCAACCGTTGTCATCCTGCTCACGAATAATAGGCTCATGGCAATCTTCTATGCTGTGATATAAAGGTTTGCGGCGGCGCATCATAGTTTCGATTGGGTATAAAAGAAGTGTGTCAGATACGCGTTTACCTGTGATTTCTTCGGTTGCAAGTGCTATGGCATCAAGAATCTTTTTCTTGGTGCCATCAGCGTCATCGTCGATATAGTAAGAATGGAATATGTCAACACCAAACGCCAGCTGCAGCATAAGAGCGTTGTACATATTTGCAAGGGAAAAATTATCCATATGAATACCCTGATTGAATCCGGATGACTCAGACATTAAGTGCCCGCGACCGTAAAGCTCGGAAATACTGCGAGTAAGCTTGGGAGTGAACGCCATACCCCAGACCTCCTCAGGGAGAGAAGAAAGCATATCCATACCCGTAATGTGCATATGACGAAGCAAATTGAAGAGGTTGCCCTCAAACATAACGTGCCATGTAATTTGGTCTTCAAGCAAAAGGTGACCTGAGAAGTTCAGACCTACCTGTGCACAGTAATCGGAAAGCTGTGCATAAAATGCCTGCTCATACAAATCGCTCATTAACTGATAATAGTCGTGACGAATTTGGCAGAAACGCTCACTATGACCTAAGAAAAGTGCGGTAAGCTCATCTTCCAAACGGTAGGCGTAGGTGTTTGCAAAGCGGTTAGTCACGTTTTTACCCCAGTTTACTACAGGGTAAAGAGGAATGGTATCATCCACTGGGTGAACAGTTCTTGCTTCTAGCTTATCGTTAATATAAACGCCCATGTAGGAAGGCTCATCTACAAAGATTGCCTCGACTACAGAATTTTCACCATCATCACCAAAAGCGGGTGAATAATATTCGCCAATTGCTTCGGTGTAGGGACGATATGTGTTGTTAATAAACTCTGCAATTGCTTCAGGGTTACTAACGTCAATATAACGACGATGACAACCGTTATTGTTTTGTGCATGGGTACCTTCATAAAGATGTTTGGAGTAGAAAGCAAGGCAGAGTAGGTTTGAATCGGTATCGTTTTTAAACTCTACGGGGTCACCATTATAGCGTGCGTAAGGGGTAAGAAGCTCATCATCGGTAGGAGTTTCGCCTGCGATTTTATAGCTTACAGCCGCAATAAGCTTCTCGTGACCGTGTGGAAGTGACTGTGTAACACTTTCGCCCGGAG
>SVPL01000089.1 GCA_015065925.1 Oscillospiraceae bacterium | reverse complement strand
AGCGGGTCCAACCGGTTGCGTAAAAGCCGTATGGCGCACTGCTCCAGCCGTGACCAATAGCATGAAGAATAATACCTCTTTTAGATATTTCATCGTTAAGGGGTCCCATCATAGCGTCTACATCATCATCGGTCAAGGTGTTGCCATAATCTCTGTCATTTTCATCAAGATAATTTTTCTTGTAATAGCGATCAAAGAAGGTTGTGGGCACAAAAAATTGGGTGTAAAAGGAGTTCATACCAACCTTTGGCAACCAGTTTATGGTGTTGTAAACGTGCTCATATCCCACCGAGCCTTCAATACAAATACCTCTGTGTCTGTAGCTTGGGGTTTCGTCCACAGAAACCTTAAGGTCTTTATAATCAAGGCTTCTTACGGGAATTTTTTCGCCATCTGCACCGGGGTAGAGGTAGCGGCAACCAAGCTCATACATAAAGCGGTAAACCGCCATAAGTACGCTTCTTTCATTGGAGCCTGTAATTACACCCGCACCATTTTCTACCTTAATTAAAATATGGTCGTCTTCGCTTGCTTCTAAGGAGCCGTCAAGACCAATCCATAAAGCATTTTTAACCGACTCTACCTTTCCGTCATATCTTCTAACGTCAAGGCGTATGTTTTTATCCATAGTTTTAATAAGGCGGATAAGCTCATTGGTAGCGTAGGAAACGGTTTCACTATTCCCGATTTTTGCTACTATTAATCTCATAAAAACACTCCTAAATGTTGTTAGTTACACTCTGCAACAAGTGGACCTGCCAAATCCTTTAAGAAGAAAAGACGACCGGGTAGTGTAGGAATGTAAGATGATGTTATCCAAGGTGTTTTGCCGTAGCGCAAGGTCATCCAAAGTGACATACCCTGCCACTGCATACCTCTGCCAAGTGTTCCGTCGGCACCGCCTATTGCATAATCTGCCTTTAAGAATAAACCGGGGCCAATTGTGTTTGCGCGGCAAGGTACAAGAGTGGTTCTTGATTTAAAGCTGGTAAGGGCATTTTGCTCAACGGTAAGGGGATGAATTTTAGCAGCGATTCTGTAGGGGGCATTCTCCCATTCTGCGGCTGAGGCATAATCAGCAGCAAAGGTGGGTTCCCAGAAGGCAATGTGACACATTCTGCCTATGCCGTAAACCAAAACAAGCTTTGCGCCCTCGGCTTTAAGGGCGGAGATTTTTTCGGGATAGGTAGGTAAATTTTCTTTTGTGGCAAAATTTCTTTGATTTTTGGGAACGGTAAGCTCGCCTAAGGGATTAAAAAGAGCCTGTTCCATAGCATATTGGAATGAACCGGGATTATCAGAAGAAAGGGTGTTACCCTCGCTATCTGCCCATTCATCCATATTAAAGGTGTAAACATGCTCGCAAGAGATTTTCCACTCTTTAAGGAAATAAACAACCCATTTGTACATACCCATAGGGCCAACGGGTAAAATGAATGCGATTTTTTCGTTTCTTTCTTTGGCAAGACGAATTTGCATAGCAATTTCGTGACCCATATAGGTTTCAAACTCGCCAAGGCTATCACATTTTACGGGGGTGAAGCCCTTGTTCCAAAAATCCTGAGGAGTGGTGATGCTTTCGGGAGCATCAATACAAGCGTCTATTTTTTCAAAATCCCAACCTTCGGGATAAAATCCTTCTAAGGCCGAGCCTTTTACAGTTGAATTAAAATCCATAATAATTATCTCCTTGAAAGTTATGGTAATAAGCGTTTTGTGGTGGCACGCTGACCAGCCATTAAACGTCTATATCCTTCAGCGTATTCAGCGCCACACTGAATACCTCTCATTCTGGCAAAGGTTTTTGTTGTTTCCAAAACATCAACGCCGTCGTGGTCTTTGAGCCATACAACCTGACTTTTGTGGCAGGCAAGCATTTCAAGCTTGGTGTCGATTTCTTCGGTTATATCAACATACTCATAGGGTTCGCAACCAATGTAGTTGGAGTTATCCATATAAAATACGGGGGTAACTGCAACTGCTTCACCAAGTTGGGGTTCATAGTGAGGAACACTTGCAGAAAAAGATGCTTTGAAAACAAGCTTTGAAACTTCAACATGGTCGGACATATAGTCGTCAGGGGAGTGGGTGATAATAAAATCGGGTTTTGACTCGCGGATAACGGAAACAAGGGAGTCGTGTTGCTCTTTGCTGGTGGAGTCAACAAGTAAATCCCCAACATTAAGGGTAACGACTTTAAAGCCTGCTATTTTTCCCGATTCCTGAGCTTCGCCAATGCGGATTTTACCAAGTTCCTCAGGCTGAATAACAACATGGCCCATATTTCCGTTTGCAACATGACATACGGTTACATTATCTCCGCGTTTTTTGCATTTGAGCAGAGTACCCGCGCAGTGTATTTCCATATCATCTGGATGGCACGAAATTGCTAATACATTCATAAAAAATATCTCCTTTTTATTGACAATTATATAATTATATGTTAACATCAAATAGAAAAAAATCAATGCACAAATACACACTTTTAGTATATTTTTGCAAAGGAGTATAATATGGAAGCACCCGTGATAAGCAAATTATTGGAAATTAAGCAAATAATGTCAATTCATTATTTTGAATTTCAGGCAGATTTTAATTTTTCAGGAGAAATTCATACATATTGGGAACTTGTTTACATAAATTCAGGCTCGGCTATTGTTACTGCCGATGGAAAGCAAACAACCCTTAATGCGGGGGAAATAATTTTTCACCGTCCGGGAGAAAAACACGCAATCGCATCAGACCCTAAAGCCCCACCAACGGTTTTTATAATTACTTTCAGAGCTAAAGGGAATTATATGAGCTTTTTTGAAAAACGCAGAATGATTGTTCCGACTCCCCTTAGAAAATACATAAATGAAATGATAAACGACGGAAATGAGGCTTATATTCTCACCGACGACAGTCCCTATGAAGTGCCTCTTAGAAGGCGGGAAGACGGGCTTATTGGTAGTGAACACCTTATTAAGCTTAATCTGGAAATGCTTCTTATAAAGCTTATACGCAGTACGGTAATACCTAAAACAGAGACGGTTGAAGCGAAAAAATACGAAGGACTTGCAGGGGATATAATCGAACTGATTAATAACAATGTTTACGGAAGAATTACGGTAGGGGCAATATCCGAAAAGGTAGGCTTTAGCCGTACCCATATAGAAGCGGTTTTCAGAAAAAATGTTGGTAAGACAATAAGCGAATATATGCGTGAGCTTAAAATAAATGAGGCAAAATACCTTCTTCGTAAAAAGCTGTATACCGTAGCTCAAATTTCGGATTTCCTTTGCTTTGAGAGTCCTCAGTATTTTTTCAGAGTTTTTAAAAAACAAACACAAATGACGCCAAAGGAGTATTTGGCGTCGGTGGCTTATAAAGAAAAAGGGGATAATATTTTGTGAAAAAATGCATTTATTTAATTTTGTAGTTCTTTTTAAATACATTTGCTGAGCAGCCTACATATTTATTAAAGGCTCGGGAAAATGAGCAAAGACTGCCAAAACCTGAGTTCAGCGCAATTTCGGTAATGCTGAGATTTGATGAGAGTATAAGCTCTTTTGCTATGCTGATTCTATAACTGTTAAGGTATTGGGTAAATCCACAGCCTAAAAATTTGGGGAACAGTTGGCTAAGGTAGGTGGGAGCAATATTAAGATAATTGGCTACTTCGGTAAGAGTTATGGGGTTTTGAAAGTTTTTTTCAATATATTTTACTGCAGATTTTATGTAACCGTAGCTTGGATTTTGGGTTTCGCAGTTTATTGTTTCCCCCGCCTTCAAAAATTCTATTATAAATAATGTTAAGTATGAATAAATGGTTTCCTCTGCAAAAGGGACATTTGAATTTTGTAGCTCATATATGGTATCGAACAATTCATTTATTTTAAGTAAACTGCTACTATCAAATTTACCTACATATGGAAAAGGTTTTAAACGAAGTAAATTTATAATATGCGGCGGTATTTTTTTAATATCTATACTAATATTATTAAATTCAAAAAAACGCTCGGTAGTAAAGCAATGAGAGTCGTATTGATCCAAACAATGAAAAGAGCCTTTTGCCATATTGTTGATAGAGCCGTTTAATTTTTCGGTCATTTCCCCGTTTGTTACATATTCAAACTCTATATAATTGTGGTTGTGCATTGGAAAAAATCTTTTTTGGTATTTAGTTTTTTTGCAGGTTATACCATACTTTCCAAAGAGGTCATTAAATACCATGAGATGGGTGTGGGGAAAATCAAATTTAGGAGTGGATTTTTTATTCATAAAGCAACACCAACTTAAAATTAGAAAAGTTTTTATACTTATTATAATAAAAAATCTAAAAAATTGCAAACTGTTTTTAAAAAATGAGTTTTATTATTATATATAGTTTTGTATAATAAAATTACCAATATATTTTTTGGAGGAGATTTAATGAAAAAAGCACTTGCAATTTTACTGACGTTTATTCTTACCTTTAGTTGCTTTAGCATCTTAGGTATGACAGTGTCAGTAGCAGAAAATGATGGTGTATTGCTTGAACTTAATATAAGCGATATTACCAATTGGACAGGAAGTCGAATTACTTCACAGGATACTGATGGTGATGGCACTAAAGACGCCATTCGTCTTGATAGTACTACCGGCAACTCTACTTTTTACACCCCAACCTTTATTCTTTCCCCCGGTAAAGAGTATAAGATTTCTTTCGATATTCGCGTTCCGGAGGGAAGCTTAGATTATCTGTCTAATTCATCTAAACCTATTTATCCTAAGTTTGTAGTTTTCCAACCCGGCAATACAGCAGCCGGTGAAGCTAAAACAAATGGTTATTCCGAAGGTCAAAACGATTATGCCTATAAATATGAAAAATATGGCACGGTTCGTCGCCCTGATTTTTATGCTAATTGGCAGGTAGGCAATTATGACACTAAAAAAGTGGATGGCATTTTTGGCTTCGGAAACAATCAATTTCCTAGTTTACTTAAAGATGATTCAGGCAATGCTGTTTCATCAAATGTTGCTTTTGAAGAGTGGACCGAAATAAGCGCAACCTTTACAGCTATTGATG
>SVPL01000020.1 GCA_015065925.1 Oscillospiraceae bacterium | reverse complement strand
CAAAATTTTCAGGTTCATTGTTTTTTATCCAAAGTAATTTAGGTGCGGTAAACCCCGCAAATGCAATGTTAGCAGTATTATCTGAAAGAAAATTCTTGCCTATTATATTATTAAGATACTCCGTCTCCTTTTGGGTGCGGCCGTCATTCCACAGTATTGCAGGTCTTATCACATTATCATTTTCATCTAATGCTACAAGCCCATGCATTTGTCCGCCGACACCTATTCCGCAAATTTCATCCGCATTTGCAGTTTTTACCAAATCTTCTATACCTGAAACAAACGCTTTCCACCAATCCTCAGGGTTTTGCTCGCTCCATCCCGATTTAGGAAAACAAACGGGATACTCACGGGATACCTCATTAATAATATTGCCGTTAATATCAACAAGTAGCAGTTTTAAGGCGGATGTGCCTAAATCCGCGCCTATAAAATATTTCATGTTCTTATCCCTATCGCTCATTTGATTTTGATAGTATTAAAAGAGCGAGGTTTTAAGCGGTAGTTCTTGTTTTCTATGGTAACGATCTTTTCAAATTCAAAGGGATTAAGAATAACCGCAACTATCGAACCGTCGGTATTCTTAAAAATTGTGGAATTAGAACTCATTTCACCCTTGGTAGATAAAAGCACTGCTCCGCGTTTTACAAAATGCGAAAAATGCTTAACGCAGTAGTATTCGGGCATTTTTTCGTATTTCCCGTCCTTAACGGTAATCAACGAATTCTGATGCCAACCCCAAGTAGACAAGCCACCCTCATTAAGGACCATGTTCCAATAAACATTTGCCCTTGCACCGCCTTTGCTTGAGCGCCTGTAAAGTTCAAAAACATGCATAGCGTGTCCCCAAGTATTTTTACCGTCGCCGCATTCACATTCGGTGTGAACAGCGTTTTTATCGGGGTAATCCTCGCAGAATAACTGTATTTCCTCGGTTGCGCTCCATTGGAATCCTGCTCCCTTAATATTTTTTCTTATCTTTTCGTTTTGCATTATGGTGTTATAAATAGGCGTATAGTTATCTCTCCAGCAGTTAGTACCGAGCCATATTTCGCACAAATCACCAATTTCATCAATAAGATAGTTCGCTATAAAGTTTTCCATCTCTTCGGCACTGTATTGGCATGAAGGAAATTTATGGTCACATAAAAATTCGTTCTGGGGATGCAGGTGGGATATTTTGATTCCCTCCTTTGCATATTCCTCAACAAATTTTCTCAAATAAAGTGCATACGCTTTTAAATTTTCCGGTGTTTGAACCAGTCTGCCATAATTGCATACCTTTGGAAATTTCATCCAGGTTGGCGGACTCCAAGGAGAAGCAAAAAACTCAATTTCGGGAGAACGTTTTTGTGCCTCTTTTATAGCAGGAATAATATATTTTCTATCCCTGTCTATCGAAAAGTTCTCCATACCGTAATCGCCGTCGGTCTCGTTATAACTGTACCAGCTTTCAGCAAAATCATTTGCTCCTATAGACAGACGGCAGTAATCAAAACCGCAACCATCACCGGAAAACAAGTCATCAAATACTTGCTTTTGCTTATCCTTTGATAAAGAAAAAATTGCTTTGGCACATATTTCGCTTATGCAACAGCCCCACCCAAACAGTGCTTTTCCCTGTTCCCGACCGATAGTGAGTTCCGAACCCTTTTCCTCGGTTAAGTGATTGTTCTCGCTCCACTTTTCGTTTTCAGTTGAAGAAATCCACAACATATAAAACACCTCGTATAAAAATATTTTGAATTTATTATATAGCGAATCATTTGACTTTTCTCGCAACATATTCTATAATATATAGACAATATTTGACTTTTGGTGATAATATGTTTTATCAATACAATCATTTAGGCTCCCCTGATTATTTAAAAATTGAAAATGGTATTAACTTTAGTTTTCCGACTCATTTGCACCAATGCTTTGAAATTATTGTAATTGATTCGGGAGAAATGACGGTAAAGGTAGATAAAAAAACCTATACCCTTAAAGAAAAAGAGGGGCTTATGATTTTTCCCAATCAAATACATTCATTAGACTCTACCCAAAGCAAACACACTCTTTGCATTTTCTCGCCCCAGCTTGTTCAGGCTTATTCTGTTAAGGTATCAGACAAGTTGCCTCAAAACAACAAATTTACTCCCGATGAATACTTGGTAAACGCCCTTGAAGGGCTGGAGACCTCTTCCTCCTCCGCCGAAAAAAAGGGAGTTTTATATTTGCTATGCAGTCAGTTTGATAAAACCGCAGTTTATAATAAAAAACTGTTTGAAAATGAAGAACTGTTATATAAAATCTTTATGTTTGTGGAAAAGAATTTTGATAACGATTGCTCCTTGACTCAGCTTTCTAAAGAAACAGGGTATGATTATTCCTACCTATCCCGCTACTTTAAAAAAACCATTGGAATTTCCTTTAACTCTTATGTAACACATTTCAGACTCAGCCACGCCTGTTACCTTTTAGAAAACACCACTCTGCCCATTCTTCAGTGCGCCTACGATAGCGGCTTCACCTCGCTAAGAAGCTTCAACCGTTGCTTTAAAGAGCACTTGAAAATTACCCCTACCCAATATTTAAAGAATATAGATATATAATCCTTTTAGTATATTATTCGATTATCCAAGATTATTTGTTATTTTTTTAACAATCTTTTTTGAAAAAACAGGCGAATTTTAATTTTTTTAAAATTCTTCGTTATTTTTTTAACAATGTCCTTGACAAATCCCTATCACTTGAATATAATGGTATGTAATAACCTTAAAAAATATTATATATTGGCTAAAAGCCAATCATTCAGGAGGAAAACAAAATGGCAAGAGTTTATAATTTTAGCGCAGGTCCCTCTATGCTTCCTTTAGAGGTATTAGAAGAATGTGCAGCAGAGATGCTTGAATTCGGAAATAGCGGTCAATCCGTTATGGAAATGTCCCACCGTTCTAAGGAATATCAGGCAATCATTGATGAAACCGAAGCAAATTTAAGAAAGCTTATGAATATTCCCGATAACTATAAGGTTCTTTTCTTGCAGGGCGGTGCATCTTCACAGTTTGCAATGCTTCCCTTAAACCTTTTGAACAAAAGCGGTAAAGCCGACTTTGTTGTAACAGGTCAGTGGGCTAAAAAGGCTTATAAAGAGGCTGCTCGCTACGGTGAGGCTAATGTAGTTGCCTCCAGTGAGGATAAAACCTTCTCCTACATTCCTAAATTAGACCCCGCAACCTTCACCAAGGATGCAGACTATTTCCACATTTGTATGAACAACACCATCTACGGTACCAAGTTCAACGAGTTACCCGATACAGGTGATGTTCCCCTTGTTGCAGATATTTCCAGCTGTATGCTTTCCGAGCCCGTTGATGTTAAAAAGTTCGGCGTGCTTTATGGCGGCGCACAGAAAAATGTTGCTCCCGCAGGTCTTACCATTGTTATTATTCGTGAGGACCTTATCGGCAAGGCTCAGGAAATTACCCCCACTATGTTCAACTATGAAACCCATTCTGAAAACGGTTCTATGTTTAACACTCCTCCTTGCTACACCATTTATGTTGCAGGCAAGGTAATTAAGTGGATTATCAATAAATTCGGCAGTCTTGAGGCTATGAAGGAGTACAACGAGAAAAAAGCCGCTATTCTTTACAACTTCCTTGATAACAGCGAAATGTTCAAGGGTACCGTTGTTGCTGAAGACCGTTCACTTATGAACGTTCCCTTTGTTACAGGCGATGCCGATTTGGATGCTAAATTCGTTGCAGAGGCTAAAGCCGCAGGCTTTGTAAATCTTAAGGGCCACAGAAGCGTTGGCGGTATGCGTGCTTCTATCTACAACGCAATGCCCATTGAAGGCGTTGAAAAGCTTGTAGAGTTTATGGCAGAGTTTGAGAAAAACAACAAATAAATCCCCATAAATAAAAAAGCGGGGCTGTTTCAGTCCCGCTTTTTAACTAAAAATTATACAAAGGAAAGTGTTTTACAATGAAAAATATTAAAACCTATAATAAAATCAGCAAAAAAGGTCTTGCCGTTTTAGATAAAGGCGGTTACACCTATGGTGATGAAGTAGAAAATCCCGTTGGCGCGGTTGTTCGTTCTGCCGCATTGCACGATACCGAATTCCCCGAGAGTCTTCTTGCCATTGCAAGAGCAGGTGCAGGTACCAACAATATTCCCATTGACCGTTGCAGCGAAAACGGTATTGTTGTATTCAACACCCCCGGCGCAAACGCAAACGCAGTTAAGGAGCTTGTTATTGCAGGTCTTTTAATCTCCTCTCGCCGTATTGTTCCTGCTATTGAGTGGGCAGGTACCTTAAAGGGTAACGGCGCCGAGGTTGGCAAAATGGTTGAAAAGGGCAAGGGTGCATTCGCAGGTCCCGAAATCAGTGGCAAAAGCCTTGGTATTATTGGTCTTGGCGCTATTGGTGTTCGTGTTGCTAACGCCGCTAATCACCTTGGTATGAAGGTTTACGGCTATGACCCCTATCTCTCTGTAGATGCCGCTTGGAACCTTACCCACAACGCTATCCACGCTATGGACATTAAAGAGATTTACGAAAACTGTGATTACATCACCATTCACGTTCCCCTCACCCCCGAAACCAAGGGCTTTATTAACTCTGCCGCAATTGCCTCTATGAAGGATGGCGTTCGTATTCTTAACTTCTCCCGTGCCGATTTGGTAGATTCTAATGACATTCTTGCCGCCCTTGATAACGGTAAGGTTGCCTGCTATGTTACCGATTTCCCAACTGATGAGGTTCTTGGTAAGGACGGCGTTATTGCCATTCCTCACCTTGGCGCATCTACCCCCGAATCTGAGGATAACTGCGCTAAAATGGCAGCCGAGGAGCTTTCGGATTACATTGAAAACGGTAACATTACAAATTCCGTTAACCTCCCCAATGTTTCTATGCCCCGTAGCGGTAAGCTCCGCCTTTGCATAATCCACAAGAATGTACCTACCATTCTCACCCAAATTACTCAAACAATGGGCAATGACAATATTAACATTGAAAATATGCTTAACAAATCCAAAAAAGAGTTCGCCTACACCCTTCTTGATATTAATGACGGCGACAAGGATAAGCTTGAGGCAGAGCTTAAAGCTATTGACGGTGTTATCCGCGTGAGAATAGTATAATGCCGGTTTTGGATAGAGCTACACGCCATCTTATTGAAACACTCAAACGAAAAGTAAAAGCGCTTACCGCCTTAACAATTGTTTTGGCGGTAGCCTTTTCGGTTATGACGGTGCTTTACATAACCAAAGATGGCGAAGAAAATAAAAATCAAACCTCGTCCACCGTGGAGGTGGGCTCAGATAATTCAACATCTATAGAAAATCCTGAGGAAAACACTCAAACAAGCTCTGTTACAGATGCTTCTACATCAACCTCGTCAAAAGAGAATACTTCTTCTAAAAATTCTTCTGCAAATTCCTCAGCCATAGCTACAACTACCACTCCGGGTGATACTATAGACAGTTGGAATTTAAAATTGGTTAACTCCGAAAATCCTTTGCCTAACGGATTTACTGTAAGAACCGAAAAAATCAAGGCTTCCTACGCCCGTGATGTTGGTATGCTTTATGATGCGCGTGCCGTATCATACCTTAATGCTATGTGCGCCGCCGCCGAAAAGGATGGCGTAAATCTTTTGGTTATTTCAAGCCATCGCACCAACGCAAGGCAAACCACCCTTTATAATAATCAGGTGACTAAACAAAAGGCAAAATATCCTAATAAATCAGAGGATGAAATTAAAAAAATAGCCGCAACCATCTCGGCATATCCCGGTACAAGTGAACACGAGCTTGGACTGGCTGTGGACTTCAATTCGGTTGAAGAATCCTTTGAAAATACCCCTGAATATCAGTGGCTTAAAACCCATAGTGCAGAATATGGATTTATTTTGCGCTATACCAAAGAAAAGCAGGATATTACAAAGGTTATTTATGAGCCGTGGCATTACAGATATGTTGGCGAAAAACACGCAAAGAAAATGAATCAACTGGGTTACTGTTTAGAGGAATACATTGAGTATTTAAAAAATAACAATAAGTAATATATTGTTTTACAAAAAACCCGTTTCAGTTTTGCTGAAACGGGTTTTATATATACTATTTTTTGCTCACATTCGGGTGGTTGCCATTGTTTGGAGAACCCTCTTTATTATAATCGTAACCTACAAAAAAGGTAATATTTTCGGGGACGGGCGGATCTTCAAACAAATTGATTATTTTAAGCTTAGCCGATTGCGCCGCCGCAATAACTCTGGCTGTACCGCCGCCTCTACCATCAAAATATGTAATCATATATTCTGAATTATCAATCATTTTTTGGTTGCGGTCATAGTAGCATCCCATAACATAAATTGGAGAAAAGTAATCAATAAAATCGCAAGCCTCCAAAACCTTTAAAAACCTTTCTTGCCATTCATCAGGGAAATCTTCATGATGATTTTCAAAGGGCAACACAAGGCCGAATCTTATTTCGGGGTGTTCCTTTTTAAATTCAATAATCGCTTCGCTACACATAACATCAAAACCAATTGTGCCACCGCAAAGGAAGGTGTCACAGCCTTTTTCATATACTTCGCGAATACTATCATTTATCTTATTAGTAAGGTTGGTGTAAAAGGTTTCTTCTTCCTCGGGCAGATATGTGAATTTATACGGGCGATGACCTGCGAAAAAACAAGTTTTTTCTTTCACAAAAACAGGCATATCCATAATTAATTCACCTCCGAAAAAGATTTTTTCACTCATATACATTATAAACTGTTTTAACAAAAAAATCAATAGTAAAAAATACAATTTATTAATATTTTTTCACAAATCCTAATTCTTAAGCAATCACCCCTTTTCGCTAATTTTATAAAGTGTAGGGGCTTTATATATTGACAAAGATATTGAAAAAGATTATAATCTAAAGTAAACATAAGTATAATATTAATAATGTTATGCGCATAGGTGGTAAAATTATGGACTCTATAGACTTAAAACTAATTTCTCTTTTACAAGAAAATTCCAGAACACCCTTAAAACAGCTTGCCGAACAGGTTTTTCTTTCATCACCTGCTACTGCAGCCAGAATTGAGCGTTTGGAAAAAGAGGGGGTAATTACGGGCTATACCCTTAGGGTAAACCACAAAAAATTGGGCTTCCCCATTATTGCATTCATAAATTTAGAGGTTCAACCCGTACAAAAACCTGAATTTTATCCCTTTATATCCAGCCACCCAAATGTATTGGAATGTAATTGCGTAACGGGGCATTATTCAATGTTAATTAAGGTTGCTTTTGAAACAACCGAAGCCCTGGACGGTTTTATTGGCAAGCTTCAAACCTTTGGAAGCACCGAAACACAAATAGTTTTTTCTACTGCTCTTGAACATAGAATAGTAGATGTAGAAAATATTTCTCTAAGTGAAGAATAAAGGCGGTGTAATTATGGAAAAAAGATGCTTAAACTGTATGGAGATTTTGGAAAAAGGCGTATGTCCAAGCTGTGGCTTTAAGGCAGAACCCGATTCAAACGAATTAGTTTTAAAGGAACGATACCAAATTGGTAACATCTTTTCAAAAAGCTTGGAGTCCACCGTTTACATTGCATACGATAACGCACTTAATAAAAAGGTTTTAGTGCGTGAGTTCACGGGTGAGAGTATAATCGAGCTAATACATAATTATCCAAAAGAAGCACTGGTTCAACGCTTTTTAAGTTATTCAAAAACGGCTGCAACCGTGAGCCTTTGTGACATTTTGCCTAGAACCATTGATACCTTTGCAGAAGGTGAAGCGGCTTACTGGGTAACAGATTATTTTGACGGCAAAAGCCTTAAAGAGCTACTAAACTCAGGTGTGAAAATCAGTTCCTCAAATGCTATGAAAATAGCGAGTCAGCTGTTAAAGGGGCTTAAGCCAATACACACTTCAGGTTCTGTTTTTGGTGCTATTTCTCCCGAAACTCTTTTCATTCTTAAAAACGGTGAAATCCGTCTTTTTGGAATTGGAAGCAGTTTTTATGATTTTACAGATGATTTGGATTTTCGTGTAGAGCTTTTAAACCCCTCCTATGCGGCACCCGAATTTTTCGACAAAACAGCAAAAATCGGTGCCTATTCCGATGTGTATTCGGTTGCGGCAATTGTTTACAGAATTATCACGGGTAAAATCCCTGCAATCAGCTTTTTAAGAAGCGGCGGTGAAAACCTTATCCCTCCGCGAAAAACAGATAAAAGCATACCCAAAAATATTGAAATTGCCTTGCTCAACGCCCTTAATTGGCAGACCGAAAAACGCACCCCCTCTCCAGAAAGTTTTTTAAACGAGCTTTCGGAAAAAAAGGTTAAAAGAAAACTTTCAGGTTTAATAATATGGGCTAACATATTAGGCTTTTGCCAAGGTCTTTACGATAAATCCGCATCTAAAAAAGCTAAAGCCCTGCCTTCCGCAAAGGGCGACGAAAAAATCGAAAACAAAACTGAAAAGGAAGGCGTAAAAATACCCTTTCTTTGGCTTTGGATAACCATTCCTTCTGTAATTTTAGTAGGCCTTGTTGTTCTTCTAATCATATTGTTCCCGCCTACAAACGGCAGTAGCGATAATGTTACATCAACCTCAACCGAAAGCGATGAAATTTGGTATTATGGAAACGGCGTAGAAACCCCAAATAACAGCTCAAACTATGTATATGGTGGCGGTAGCAGTAAAAAACAAACCGTCTCTACCCAAAGCCGTCCACAAAACACTACATCGGTTGATCCCAACGCCGTTGAATGTCCTGATTTGGCAGGATATTCGCTAAGTCAGGCGAAGAGCATTTTGGAAAACAATCATCTGCTGTTAGGCACCATAAGGTATGAATATTCCAACGATTATCCTGCAGATTATGTTATGGGACAAAGTCTAAAAAGCGGTGGTATGATACCAAAGGGCAGTAAAATTAATCTTATTGTTTGTAAGGGTGCCGTACCTGCTCAGCTTCCCGATGTTACCGGTTTAGAAATGCAAAAAGCGGTAGAGAAGCTTAAAAATTCAGGCTTTAATAACATTAAATGCGACTTTATTTTATCGGATGATAATATTGGCTTGGTAACCGATATTCATTTTGAAAACGAAACAGATACAAGCGTTAACAGTAAGGTTATTCTTGTTGTTTCGGGTGAAAAAGCAGAGGTTTCAGATTATTTGGACAAAACGGTTAACGAAATGAAAAATCTTACCGGGGATTTTGTTTTTGAATTTAAGCTTGCTAATGGAAATCCCCTTCCCGAAAACGCTGATTTAAATGTATTTACCGTTGTTGACCAAAGCATTAAAGAAGGCGAAGCCGCCTATAAGGGAATGACTATCGAGCTCACCGTTGTATCGCTTGATGATTAATGCTTTATAAAGGAGAAAGACTGTGAAAAAAACAGGTTTTATAGGCATTGGAAATATTGCAAACGCCATAATTAGCGGTGCCCTTAAGGGGGGCATTTTAGGATCAGAAAATCTTGTTTTGTACGATATTGATACCGCTAAGCTCACCCCATTTTTAGAAAAAGGTATTTCCATTGCCAATAATATTAAGGATTTAGCAAACGCGGTTGATATTTTATTTTTAACCGTAAAGCCACAAATTTTAATGTCGGTTTTAGAGGATTTAAAGCCACATTTAAAGGATGACACCTTAATTATTTCCCCTGTTGCGGGTGTAAAAATCTCTAAAATTAATAACGCACTTGGTGACAACAAAAAAATAATCCGTGTTATGCCAAATACCCCCCTTATGTACTCAGCGGGGGCAACCGCCATTGCTATTGGGGAAGGGGTTAGTGAAGAAGAAAAGGATTTTTGCGAAAAAATCTTTGCATCTTCAGGTGTTACGGCGATTTTACCCGAGGAGCAGATTGATGCCGTTACGGGAATTTCGGGTAGCTCTCCCGCATTTTTTATGAGGTTTGCAAGGGAAATAATAAATGAAGGCGTAAACCAAGGTGTGAGCCGTGAGGATGCCGAAAATTTGGTTCTTGGAACAATGCTTGGCACCGCAAAAATGATGATGGAAAGCGACCGCACCGCCGACGAGCTTATAAAGGCAGTTGCCTCCCCCGGTGGCACCACAGAAGCGGGACTTAAAACTATGGATAGCCAAGGTTTCGATTCACTCGTATTGGATATTATTTCCGCCGCCGTAAATCGCTCAAAGGAATTGTCAGAATAAATTTGTTGCTAAAATGCCAAAAAACGGTAAAAAATAATCCGCGATAAATTGGGGGTTATCGCACAAATTGGTGAATTATATCGTAGGGAACGGCCAGCGTGCCGTTTCTAAAAAATGTGGTAATCATACGGAACGACACATTGGTCGTTCCCTACAAGTTTGAAAGGCGTTTCGCCTTTCAAACCCCAATTTATCGAAAAGCTTAAATAAAACCCTGCAACAGAGGTGATTTCACTTCCGTTGCAGGGTTAAAACTTATTATATATTAATTATTATTTTTTAGGTGGTAAGCAGGCTATAACTGTGAGAGACTTTTCTGCTTTAATTTTTACATCCTTTGCCGATGCGGGAAGGAAGAAATAGTCGCTCTTTTTAAGGGGAAGCTCCTCATCACCAAAACAAATACTTCCCTCACCCTCAGTAACACAGTAAACGGCAGGCTTTTCGGTAAGTTCTGTATCGGTAGTCGTTACGGTGTAGCTTCTTACTGCAAAACAGGGGGTATCTTCATAGGTTATAAGGTCTTTTACAACCACGCCACCCTCGTTAAAAACGGTGGTGGGGATTTTTCTGCCCATTTCCACCGCTTTTTCGCCGTAAAGGGAGAAATCAAAAACATCTATGGCGGTTTCGGCATCAAGACCTATGTACATCTCATCCTCGCTAAGACGATATTCACCGCAGTAATATTCAGGCTGGATTGTAAAATCGCTGGGCTCTTGAATTTCCAAAATAAGGCAACCCTTACCTATTGCGTGTGCCATACGGGCGGGCACAAAGAAAACATCCCCCGGCTTTACATCCACGCGGGTGAGAAGCCTTTCCATAGCATCCATATCGGTTTCGCTTTTGGCTACCGCCTCTTTAAATTCTTCCTTGGTGTATTCCTTGTTAAAGCCAAAGTAGATACAGGCATCGGGACGACAGGCAAGCACAAGCCAAGACTCTGCCTTACCGTACTCGCTGTTAAAATGCTTTCTTGAAAAAGCCTTGTCGGGGTGGGCTTGAACGGGAAGACGAATAGCGCTATCCAAATATTTGGTCAGCACGCCAAATTCCTCTCTATCACCTAAAAGCTCGGTTTTATATTCCTTTAGAAGGTCATCAAAATAAATATCTGTACCCTTTACAACCGAAACACCCTCTTTTGGGGATTTTTGCACCTTATTAAGGGCGATAACCGAGGAAACAACCCATTCCTCAGGCTCGTAACCATCGGTAGAGTCATCACCGAAAAAGTCGGCAAAAAGGGCGCCGCCTGTGTAGACTCTGCCTACTCGGTTCTTTTCAAAAAATATGGGTTTATTTAAAAAATCGGGTTTATTTTGCATAAAAATCATTCCTCTACATATTTTATAAGCTCTGCCGCAGAGTTAAAATCAGCCTTAATTCCCGACGCAACAAGGCTGTAAAGAACGGCACCAAACGCCGCCTCCTCCTTGCCAAGGGGAATTTGCATTTTAAGACCGAATTTTTCCTCAAAGCGCCTTCTAAGGGGAGCGTTATTTCTTATTCCGTTGCCTGAGCCAACCAAAAGATTTTTCTTTACTTTCACATATGGCTTCATCTGCTCGAACATTCCGTAAAGCTCCTCCACCATACCCCACATAAAGCCATCACAAAGGGAAGCCATATTAAGGTTCTCGGTGCTTATATTTTCAATACTTCCCCGTTTTTCGGGATTTTGCCTGGTACCGTCAAAAAGGGTGGAAACATTAAGGGATTTTTTCTTTTCATAGCCTTCCATAATCCTATCCATAGCGGGGTACGCGCTTTTAACCGACTCGCCCGTAACGGCTGTGGCAATCTCACGGAAAAGCTTTTCCAAAAGGGCATATGCCCTACCGCCACAAAGGGATGAGCCTGCCATTATATAGGATTTTTGAAGCAAAGGTCTGCAATCTATGTTCTTGTTTTGGGGTACGGTATCACTAAAGCAGGAGATTTGGCTGCCCGTACCAACATTTACTAAAATTGCATTTTCGGGAGCCTTAACCGAGCCTGAAAAACTTGCCTGATTATCACCAATAGCCACCGAAACGGGAATATTACCATAATTTCCAACAACCTTAAAGCCGTCGCAGACCTCGGGGAAAAGGTTTGGGTTAAGACCTAGCTTTTGAATAGCCTTAACATCAAATTCATTTTTATTTAAGTCAAAAAGTCCTAAAGATGCAGCGTCTGAGGTATGCACCAAGGGGGCGGTTTTGCCACCCAAGGTCATTGCCAAAAGGTCGTGAATTGTGCAAAATTTAGCAGTATTTTCGGGTACCAAGCCGTTAATACTATCATAAAAATAGGTAACCGCGCCATAACCCGTTGCCAAAGGATATCCCGTAACCTCGCTCATATATTCGGCATAGGAAAGCCCGTTTTTATAGGGCTGGTCACCTCTGCCGTCCTGCCAGATTTTAAGAGGACTTAAAATTTCTCCATTGTCACTTAAATAGACAATTCCGTGCATTTGACCCGTAATGCCTATACACACAGGGGTTTCATTTTCGGTTAATTTTTCTAAAATTTCCTTTGCAATGGATATAAGTCGCCCGGCATTTTGAATTTTCTCAAAGGGATTTTCGGTATTTATAAAGGTGTCGTTATCCAAGGTCAAAGATTTTTTAATTTCACCGCTTTTAATATCAACCAAAATACCGCAAACCGAAGTTGTGCCAATATCTAAACCAACTGAATACATAATTTTCACCTTTACTTTACATAGTGGTGGATGCGGGGTCTAATCTTTTAATAATATCCTGCTGAATTTCGGGGGAGAGGTCAAGGAAATTAACAAATGTACCGTGAATACGCATAATGTAAACGCCCGAGGGTGCATACTTTTTGGGATCGGCAAGCACCTTGCGAAGTGTTTCGGGGGTGGTAACATTTACATAAAGGTAGAAGGGGGCAACCCTGTCACCCATAGCCTCATTAAAGAAAAGCGGCTTTATAACGCGTTTACTGAAATCCAAGCCTTTACCTTCAAGGGTTTCTGCGGTGAAATATTTGGGATCAATACCAAGGTGAGAAGCATATCCGCCCCCCATTTTATGGAAGGGAAGACGCATATTTGAGAGCATTCTGAAGCCCATACCGCCGCCTGCTTCACCGTAAAGAGGATCAACACCGTAGTTAAGCTGTTCTCTTGCAACTCTACCGTCGGGAGTAGCGCCAACCCAATAACCGTAGGTAAGGTGGGTTGTGGGGCTTGCCCAGTCGGCTCTGAATGGGTTGCCAAGATAGTTTTTGTGAGATGAAACAATATCCGAAACCTTTTCAGCAATCTCTGCCGCTTCGTTGTCTGCTACGGGGATGTTGTTGCCGAATTTAGGTGCAGATTTTAAGAACTGATGGAGTTCTTCATAGCCTTCGAAGTTGGCTTTAAGTGCAGATATAAGATTTTCGGCATCCTCGGGGCGCTCGGCTAAAAGCTTATCAATAGCCACAAAGGAGTCCGCCATAACCGAAAGTCCGTGAATAAGGCAGCCGCTTCCGTTATAGGGAGTACCTTGGTTTTGGGTATCACGCATATCGTAGCCGCTTTCCACACCGCCCATAAATCCGCTGAGGAAGGGTACGGGAAGTTCACTTACGGCTTTAGATGCACCATTTGCGGCATCACACATTTTATCTACATAACGCTCCAAGGTGCTATAGAAAATCTCTCTTATATTTTTAAGCAGAGTAAGAGCATCAGGGGTTTCCTGCTTTTCAATTTCCTTTCCCGTAATCATAGAATATCCGCCATTCAGACAAAGCTCTAAAATTTTGGGGCAGTTAAGCCAACTGTTGGTGGTATTACCGTTATCCTTACCCATAATAAGAGGCTCCTGACAACCTGCAACCGAGTAATCTGCAAGGTCACTTTCAGCAACATTGCGAGCCCTTAAAAGCTCAAAAACAGAGTCATCATTGAAAAGGGAAGGAGTAAGCACACCGGGTGAGAAGAAAAATCTTCCAAGCTCAGAATAAAGCTGGTCGGGGCTGTTTTTATGAAGCTTAACCGACAAAATAGGCTGAGGTAAATTCATATCAAAATAAGCATCCATAAGGGCATATGAAGTGAGATTAGTAAGGTCGTTACCCTCTACATCTCTACCCGAAACAAGAAGATTTTGAGAAATTGCCCAGCTTCTGTCACCAACATTAAAGAAAACAAGAAAATGCTTTAAAAGTGACGCGGCGTCTTCACGGGACATATTATCCATTGCTCTGTACGGCTCAAACACGCGGTCGGCATTACCCACAGAAAATGCAAACGGGTTGGGAGCCTGCTCTAAGCACATAACCTCCCAAAGAAGCATATAGCTTTGAATAGCCTCAAAAAGACTTTCGGCGGGGCTAAAGGGTACCTTGCGGAGGGTTTTCTCCAAATGAGTAAGCTCCGCCTTGCGCTCACCCTCGGCAGCTTTTGCCTTTTCGGCGGCAATATCGGCATAACGGTTTGCCAAAACAACTGCGCAGTTAAGGGCAAGCTTAATGGATTTAAAATTATCCTTTTTGTATTCGTCATCAGTTTCGGCTATGTTTTTATCCAAGGTTTCCATAATTTTAGAAACACCGTATTTAAGGGCGGGACGGAAATCGGGGATAATATGGCCTGTTACCTGCTCAATGAAAAAGGCAACCTCCTCGGTATAGTTTTCGTAGTTTGCATAAACCTCAGTAAGCGCCTTTACATAGGCGGTATTTTTAGAAAATTCACGAACCTTGTTAATTCTTTCTACCGTAAATTCTTCGTTAGGCTCAATATCGTTATAAACGGCAGTAGGGTCGCAGTATCCCGAAAAGGTTTCAACCTTAAATGTAGGATTAATAAGGGCATAGCTTCGGGCAAAGGCATCCGACTGGCTACCTGCAAAAACAGCATTGTCGCTTATAGTAAGGGGGAGCTCGGTCACAATTGCCTCAAGCTCCTTAGCGGCACGCATTTCCTTAGATAAACCTTTAAGCTCCTCCTGCTTGCCTGCAACAATTTCTCTGGCTAAAAACCAACCGTCCACACGCATTTTTGCGCGTTCCTCTTTAAAAAGAGCTTTAGCCTTTTTTGTTACCTTCTCTGCTGAAAATAAGTTGTACATAATAAACCTTCCTTTCAAAATTCTATGTTCTAACTACGGTTATTCCCGCATTTTTTATTTCTGTTTCAAAATCCAACCGTTGCTGTTCGGTTACAAAAGCGTCCTTCATAGTATATTCAAGACCGCATTTTTGCCATTTATCCTTGCCGTATTCGTGATATTTTAAAATCTCAACCTTTAAGTTATTTCGATTTACCGATTTCAAAAACTCTACAAACTCCTTTAGATTATCCTTGGAGGCATTAAACCCGTTAATAAGTGGTATTCGCACAAGTAAATCCAAGCCGTTTTCTGCCGCACTTAAAATGTTTTGCTTTATAACCTCATTTGCCACACCTGTTACTGCCTTATGAGTTGTGGAATTTGGATGCTTTAAATCAATAATAAGATGCTTTAAAAAGGGGAAAAGCTCAGGCAATTTCGGGGATGTTCCATTAGTTTCAATTGCCACCGAAATACCCTTTTTTGAAAGTTCCTTTACCAACAAAAGTAAGGGTTCAAGCTGTAAGGTCGCCTCACCACCCGTAAAGGTCACTCCACCATTTTCAAAAAACATTGGAATACTGATTAAGGCTTCATTTATAACTTCTTCCACAGAAAGCGTAGAAAACTCCCCTTCATTAACCCTCATCCCTTCGGGGTTAGAACACCAAGGACAGCGCATATTACAGCCTTTAAGGTGATACACAAGGCGATTTCCAGGCCCATCCTGAGAAAAATTAAAGCCTTTACCGAATATTTTAAGCTCCATTAATCACACCCCTTTTTAATTAGTTTTAGCCTTGAACTAATTATGCAACAAAACCTTTAAAAAATCAAGTATTTTTATTATAAATATATTTTGTTTACCAAACACTTGCAGAACTAAAGCTTGCAAACTGTTATAATTTCCTCTAAAGAATTAATAATATATGTAGCATCTACAGTCTCAGATGTATGGTTTTTATCAAAATCCACCAAGCAAGAGTCTATTCCAACAGCATTTGCACCCGCAATATCACTGCTTATGGAGTCGCCTATCATTAACACTTCTTTTTTGTTTTTAACACCTAATTTATTTAAAACATACTCAAAAAACTCCAAATTGGGCTTTTGGATGCCCACCTTTTCGGAAAGAAAAATACCGTCTTTAAAAAATCCTGCAAGACCGGAAACCACAAGTCTACCCGTTTGGGCAGCGACGGTACCGTTTGAAGCCGCCGATATTTTATATCCCTTTTTACCGAGCCTGATTAAAAGCTCTACCGAATATGGGATGATTTGCCCCTGCCTTGAAAGACATTCTAAATACCGACTTGTGAAAGACTGATATTCAAATTCTGTGCCTAAAAAATCACCAAGCATTTTCACGCGATTTACGAAAATTTCAGGTCTGCTGAATTTTCCTTTTTCAAATTGATGCCAACAAAAGGCATTTATCTCGGCATATTTTTTTAGAATTTCGGGAGTGGCTTTGATTTGGTGATTTTGCAGATTTTCCGTCATAGCGGAGTCTTGCGCCTTTTTAAAATCCAAAAGAGTATCATCCAAATCAAATAACAGATATTTGTACATCACCAAAGCTCACCCGAACTATCATCAAACTCAAAGGGCAACTCATTATATGTTCCGTTGGAGGTACCGTCATTTGAAAATTCCATATCTTTTTTATAAAACTCGGTTACAAAGTTTCCGATAATGGAAAATATAATTATAATAGGTATAACTACATATAAAATAGAAGCAAGAGCAACCAAACCACCCTTTGAACCGCCTTTTACAGAAAGGTCAGGCAAGGCGCTTTTACTATATTCGGTATATATACTTTCAATAGCAAAATTTTTATATTGTCGATAGGCGAAAAACGGTAATATAATAGCAAGAGCAAAGCCTACCAAGCTTAACAAATTTGCCGTACTATGCAAAAGATAGGCAAGGGGATGTGTTATATTTAAAAAATCAAAAGTGAGGCTAGTAGTATCTCCGTTTAAAAATCCGTTTATAAGTGAATTATACATCTCGGGGGTGAAATTACCAATAATATATTCACAGGTTATTATTAAGGAGCAAATATTCATTACAAGTTGAACAACAGCTCCCGCAAAAAATCCCAAAGCGGGTTTGTACATTTTGTGATAAAGGTACCAACACCCCATACCAAAAAAGCCGAAAATTAATCCCAAAACAAAAAGCGGCCAACAATAAGGCCCTGCTTTGCCCGAAAAATGTTGGGTGCAAAGCTTATTAAAAAGCTCGGTCTTTTTACCCGTAAATTCATAAACATCCTTTGCTGAAACACCGTTAAAATCGGGGGTTCCTTCATAAATCGGCTTGGTATTCATACCGTAAGGAATATAATTTGGTGTGTAGCCATCCTCGGTATTTTGTCTGCCGTAATATCCCGTATCAGATGCCTTAAAAGGTGGGTTATTAGGTGACAAATCTACTGCATTTCCACTTTGTGATTGATTTAAAGGGGCGCCACAACCATTGCAATATTTATAGATTGCTTTATTTTTTTCTCCACATACAGGGCAGAGCTTAATATCTTGATTATTGTTTTCCATAAGAGGGCTCCTTAAAGCATAATATAAAAGGCGGACACCCATTCCAAAATAAGGTCAAAAGCCAAAAGACCTATAAGGCCTAAAAATACATTTACGCCACCTTTTTTTGCGAGGGCAAGTTCCAAGGGCAAAGAATTATCGTCTGATTTTTTTACCTTTTTTATACCCGAAATAACAGTTTTTTTGTAAATTTTATCACCCATAAAGCCCGCTGCAATTCTTATTCCAATTTCTAAAACAGTGCTTAAAAAAGCTAAAAAAAGTGATAGTGAGTTTATTGAGGATAAATTATCCACAAGATATTTTGCAAGAACGGCGGTTGATGCAGTTGCCTGCTCAGGGAAGGTGTTTATAATGGCGGCAAGAGGTAACAAAAGCATAGAAGCAACAAGCAATAGGGAAGAAAAAAGTATGCCGGGCAAAGGCATTTTACGGTAGAAAAACCACACATGGGGAACCAAAAAAGCCGCCCAATTCCAAGAGCCCTTCTTTTTTTCAGCCATTGCTTTAAACCTTGGTATATATCTTTGAGCATTTGCCCCAACAAATAATCTTACCTCTTTTGCCGTAACACCATCAATATCATCATCCGGCTTAACTCCGCCCATAGGATCTATAATAACAGTGGCGCCAAAGGGCTGCCCCGCCATTTGTAATTTGCCGCATTTGTGACAGACTTTTTCATTTGGCTCCAGTTGCTCACCACAAAAACGGCAGGTTTTTACGGCATCTTCAATCTTAACTTCTTCCTGCGAAAGCGAATCTTGCTCCACCTTTACAGGCTTGTAGCCTTCATCGGTACCGTGCTTGTCCTCAAAAGCGCAATGCCCTAAGGCAGCGTAGCAATCCCTATGATGAGGAGCGCCACATTCAGGACAAAAAACTAAGTCATCATTGTCAAAAAGATATGCATCACATACAGGACATTTTTGTCCCTCTACTGAAATTCCCATTTTAAAACCTTTCCTTAGAAAAATATGTTGTATTTAGTCTTCTTTTTCGTTTTTAATTTCATCAACCAAGCCATAAACCAAATTAAAATAGTCCCGTCCGTAGTCGTGAAATTCGCCCGAGTCAATCATACTCATAAGGGTGGTTTTGTTAACCCATTTTGCCTCGGCAACCTCACTTTTTTGAAGCCGTAGCTCAGGCACTCGCACATTGGCGCGAACCGTCCACATATCTATAAAAGAATTTTTCCTTTTAATGCGTTTAACAAGTTTTAAATCCTCAGGGTTAACCTTTATGCCAAGCTCCTCTCCCAGCTCACGCGCCGCCGCGGTAACAGAGCTTTCGCCTGCAATTGCTGCACCGCCCGTTGCCGCCCAAACACCAGGCATAAGGCGTTTTGTTTTTGTTCTTTTTTGAATTAAAATACTGCCATAATCATTAAGAGGCCAAATGTGCACCACAAGATGATAGTCGCCCGACCGAATTGCATTTCCGCCCCTTACCATAGTGCGACCGGTAGGTTTGCCCTCAGCAGTTAGTATATCCCAAAGTTCCATTATTTCGCCCTCTTAATATTTTGTTACAATCTCGCCTAAGCGCTTGTAAATGCTGTTTTCGGGTATTACTCCGCGTACAGACGAAAGAGGATAAACCTGAGCGTTTTTGCCAATTATGGTTCCGGGATTTAAAACCGAGCCGCAACCAACCTCAACCTCATCTCCAAGCATTGCGCCGAATTTTTTAAGACCTGTTTTTATAACCTCAGCACCTATTTTTACGGTAACCAAGGTTTTATTGCTTTTAACATTTGATGTTATGGCACCTGCGCCCATATGAGCCTTAAATCCCAGTACCGAATCTCCCACATAGTTATAGTGCGGTACCTGAACATTGTCAAATAATACAACATTTTTGAGCTCGGTAGAATTACCTACTACGGCATTTTTGCCTATAATCGCGTTGCCGCGGATAAAGGCGCAATGCCTTATTTCGGCGCCAGAATCTATAATGCAGGGCCCCGTAATACTTGCGGTAGGCGCCACCTTAGCCGTTTTGGATATCCATACATTTTCGTCGGTTTTTAAAAATTCATCTTCATCCAAGGTCTTTGCAAGCTCTAAAATAAAATCACCGATTTTAGGCAAAACCTCAAAAGGATATTCGCATTTTTCAAAAAGCTTAGCCGCAATGGTATGATTTAAATCAAAAAGCACCGATATCTTAATGCTATTCATTTATTTTCCTCCGATTTATTTGGACGGCAATGTGAAATTAAAATACAAACACTCCGCCCTTATATCATATCAATTATATTTTACCAAATTATTACCAATGTTACAACATTTTTATTAAAAAAATATTATATATTTAAAAATTTTTTACTTAAAATATAATGTAAGACTTAAAGATATAATTACTAAAGGGAAATAAAATGAGAAAAATTGAAAAAATAATAAAAATTACTGCAAAAAACAATAACTCTACCGACAGCAATATAAAAAAAGAAATTTCTTATGCCATTAGCTGCGCAATAGCAAATTCCAAAGGCAATTACGATGCCGAAGCCTTTTGGAAAAAACTTGCAAAAAACAAGGCTCAACCCACCCCCGAGGATTTAATCACAGCTATCATTGAAAAGGTGTTAACAAATAACAAAGGAAAATTATAAAACCTTCCATAGCCAAAAGGAAAATCAAATGCAATGGTTATAGGCTCGGCTTTGGGGTAAAAGAGAACTGTAATTATGGTGGCATTTTGGATTCGAACCAAACCTGTTCGTGGTATAAACACGATGATCCCAGACCTCTTAGCCATAATTACAGTTCACACAAAGTATATCACACCAACAAAATAATATCAATACGCAAAACACACCTGCGGTAATGCCCTACGCCTTCGGCGATTACATCCTCCCTATGCGAGATTACATACCAAGCCTACGGCTTGTATAAAAAAATCCAAGCCTTGCGACTTGGATTTTTTGGCGGAGACGGCGAGATTCGAACTCGCGGGGGATTGCTCCCTAACTGATTTCGAGTCAGCCCCGTTATGACCACTTCGATACGTCTCCATATAAAATTGTATAGGCTTGCGCCTTGATACCAAATTGCGAGAAAACTGCGAGATGCGAGTTTTCAAAAGTGCAAATGCGCACAGCGTAAACGCCGATAAACAGCGGAGTTTGAAAGAGTAGTGTGTGACAGACCCGACTATGTTTCGAGTCAGCCCCGTTATGTCCTGCCCGGGTGCCCGAAAAAATCATCACATCCGTTGGTGCTCGATTTTATCCGACCGCTGCCACTTCTTATTGCTCGCTTCGTCTACCACTGGCAGCGCTCGCAAACGTCCCCACTTCGATAGGTCTACATATATTAATTTACGACCATATTATTATAATGCCAAAGTGGAGTTTTGTCAAGGGAAATTTCAAAGCGTGATATTTGTTGTTCGGCGATATACTATAAGTTTACAAAACTATACCTATAGTTATCTTTTTGCTAAATAGCTTAAAAGCGCGTTTTTTTCATTTTCTACTTCTTCGTTTATTACGGCATTCAGCAGGGTGTTAAGGATTTCTCCAATCTCTTTACCGACGGGGATTCCTGCGGAGATAAGGTCGTTGCCGTTAACAGCCAAATCCTTAAGGCAGAAGCACTCGCCATTTTGGATAATTTCCTTGGCGATTTTTTCAAGAGTATCAATGGTTGAGAGGCAAGTTTTTGTGAGTTCAAGATTTTGGGCTAGATTATCGGCTCGTTTTACCTTCAAAAGGCAAAAGAAAAGTTCCGGAGTAAGCAAATTAAGCGCCTTTTTCACTGCGCTTTTGGTGGGTTCAATGGGCATATCATGATATTTTATAAGTGTTAGCACCTTTTCGGTTGTAGCGTTATCGAATTTCAGTCGTTTAAGGGCATTTTTAGCCTTTTTAAAGCTAACCTCGGGGTGTCCGTGAAAATGGCCTACACCCTTATCATCAATAAAAAATGTGTCGGGCTTTCCACAGTCGTGTAATAGGGCAGTCAGCCTGAAAACAGGATTTTCGGGAGAATTTTCCACCGCTACGGCTGTATGGGTTAAAACATCATAAATATGCCAACGGTTTTTTTGGTCTAAGCCCTTCATACCAATAATTTCGGGCAAAATCACCTCTAAAACCTCGAAATATTCCAAAATAATTTGTTTTGCGTTTTTGCCGCAAAGAAGCTTTACAAGCTCGATAGCAATGCGCTCGGCGCTTATATTTTTTAAAAGATTTTTATTTTTTAATATAGATTTTTTGGTTTCAGACTCAATTATAAAGCCCAAAACCGAGGAAAACCTAAGAGCGCGCATAATTCTGAGGGCGTCCTCATTAAAACGGCGATCGGCATCACCCACCGAGCGTATGATGCCGTTTTTCAAATCATTTTCGCCGCCGAAGGCATCCACAACACCTGTTTTTGGCGAATAAGCCATTGCATTTATGGTGAAATCGCGACGGGCTAGGTCTTCGGTTAAGGTTTTGGTGAACTTAACGCTGTCAGGACGACGATTGTCGGTATAATCTCCGTCAATGCGATAGGTGGTTATCTCCAAGGGGGTATCCTCCTTAAGCAGGGTTACGGTACCGTGCTTAAGCCCCGTTTCAATAATCCTTTCACCTTTAAAAACCACCTTAGTCTGTTTCGGCTCTGCCGAGGTGGTTATATCATAATCCGAAGGGGCATCACCGCGCAGAATATCCCTTACGCAGCCACCGACAATAAACGCCTCATAGCCCGCGCTATGAAGTTTATTTATAGCAAATTCCACCTGATGCGGTAAAACAAACATTTTAAAATACCTCCGATTTAAAAGTACCTTTTTATTTTAACATATTTCACCAAAAAAAGCAAAAGTAAATAAAAGGATTGAAATCTTTATAAAAATAATAAATTAGTAAAAGCGAGAAAAACGGAGCAAATGGAAGAAAAACGGAGATTGTAAAATATAAATTAAAATTTTTCAAAAAAGGTGTTGACAATACCTTTTAAGTGTGGTATTATACTTGGGCGTCGAATTTAATTCGTAAAAAATATTTGGAGGAAATGTTATGTCTACTTTTATGGCAAAGCCTGCAGAAGTACAACGCAAGTGGTACATTATTGATGCAGCAGGCAAACCCCTCGGACGTGTAGCTGTTAAGGCTGCAGACCTTCTCAGAGGTAAGGTTAAGCCCGAGTTCACACCCCACGTTGATTGTGGCGACCATGTAATCATCATCAATGCAGATAAGGCTATTCTCACCGGCAAAAAGCTTGAGAATAAGTATTATCGTCGTCATACAGGCTATATCGGCGGCCTTAAAGAGGTTCAGTACAAAACTCTTATGGCAACCCGTCCCGAGCTTGCTATGACCTTGGCTGTTAAGGGAATGGTTCCCGACACCACCATCGGCCGCAAGGCATTAACCCGTCTTCGCGTATACAGCGGTGATGCACACAAGCACGCTGCACAGAAGCCCGAAGTTTGGGAATTTTAAGAAGGGAGAAGTAACTTATGTTTGAAGGAAAGCCTTATTTTTACGGCACCGGTAGAAGAAAGAGCTCTGTAGCTCGCGTTCGTGTATACAGCGGTACCGGCAAAATCACCATTAACGATCGTGATATTGACGATTATTTCGGTTTAGAGACCTTAAAGCTTATTGTTCGTCAGCCCCTTGACCTTACTGCTACTGAAGGCAAGTTCGACATTGTATGTCGTGTTGCAGGCGGCGGTGTAACCGGTCAGGCAGGCGCAATCCGTCACGGTTTGTCCCGTGCTCTTTTACAGTTTGATGAGGAGCTTCGTCCTACTCTTAAGAAGGCTGGTTTACTCACTCGTGATCCCAGAATGAAAGAGCGTAAGAAATACGGTCTTAAGGGAGCTCGTCGTGCACCCCAGTTCTCAAAGAGATAATCTGTATTATTTCAATGTTTACAAAACCCCCGAAACCATCTTTGGTTTAGGGGGTTTCTTTTTGCCTCAAAATCTATCTTGGTGCAAGTTTTTATTAATCTATTGGAAATAATGCAATTTCGCCATCTTCGGTTTTATTAGGCCGTAAGAAAAGACATTGCGACACTCTAAAATTAATTTCGTTATTTGGGGTTTTGAATTTTTTAGGCATTCCGAACGAGTTCGGTTTTCCACCTGTTGGACTACCAATTATTTTTGCTATACCATTATCCTTTAATGTAACAGCAAATGTGCGAGCACTACTGAATGTATCATGTGATACACGGCAATATATATCTAATGCAAAGAGTTTTGATGCTTTGTTGTTTTTAACGACATCTCTGCGTTTTGCTATGTGTTGTGGTGTTCCTTGCGAATAGTCAATCATTTCATATCGTCTAAATTCATCAATATCAATATGTTTTATAAATTCATCAATAACGGCAGAGGAACCGCCCATATTCTTGCTTAAATCTAATATTAGAGATTTCACTTTTATCTCATTACAGATATCGGCTACTTTGTTTAATGTGCTTTTATAAACTTCATCACATATACAACTATCTAAATGTAAAACGATATCGTCTCCTACCAATTCATAATATACAAAATTGTTTTCATTGAAATCTAAAAAACCAGTATAGTTTTCAAGTAAACATGACTTTGTTATTGTGCTTCCTTTTGTGGCAAAGCATATATTATACTTGGCTTTCTTTCCAAATAACGATGATAAATTAAATTCGCTGAAGACATGGTAATTCTTATATGGATAATTAATCATTCGGCTTTTGACAAGATAAATATTTTCGTGCGGGATTCTTTCTGTCATCAAAGATATGATTTCATCTATTGCGGTATTATTAATAGATATTATCTCTGAGCCGCTTTTAGCTTCGTTATAATCTTGTGACAAGATTAGTCGGTTCTCATCCCAATGACACGGAATATTTAGGCATTTATCACTATTTGTATATGGCAACTCAATGTTTGTGTGACCATCATTAAAAAAGCCAGTCAGTAATGTCATTGAGTCTATAAAATCAGAGTAGTCATTTTGTTTATGAATGATGTCGTTGTATATCTTATTAAATCTATCAAGCTCATTCTTTTTAATAACAAATAATGGATGTTTGATTAATTTACTGTACAAGAATTCTAGGTCGTTCACATATGTTGAAATAATCAATATACCACCCCTTGCTTGAATAATTTTAATTTATTTGATTATACCACCAAAAATATAAAAATTCAATATTTCCGCAATCCTTATGAGTCATGATGATTCTTTATAGAATCGTTATGACTCTTTTTCTTTATATAAGACTCTTTATTAATCATGCTTATATAAGCATTATGAGTCTTTGTTTTAAATCTATCTTGGTGCAGGTTATAAAAAACGCCCTATGACCTTAAAAAGTCAAAGGGTGTTTTTTGTATGGGTGGTATTAAAGCAGAATTATAAATTGGGGTTTGAAGATGAGATTGTATTAAACAGATGTAGGGAACGACCGATGTGTCGTTCCTAAAAAATGTGGTAATTATACGGAACGACAACATTGGTCGTTCCCTACGGGTTTGAAAGGCGTTTCGCCTTTCAAACCCAAATTTACCTGTGACCTTCAGGGCGCGGAACGAGGTTTAGCCAAAAGATAAAAACCATCCCGCAATAAAAACGCCTCGCGTTTCTTTATATAAGGCTTTTATAAATATCGCTTTTTTTAAAGCCTGTTTCTTTGGCGGCGAGCTTTGCGGCATTTGATGCCGACTCACCACCCTTTTGATACTCCTTTGCAAGGGTTACAGCCTGCTCCAGAGTATATTCTTTGTCCGCCGTTGGCTCGGCACCCTTAACAATCATAACATATTCGCCCTTTGGGGGTGTAACCTCAAAATCCGCCAAAGCCTTAGAAAAGGTTGTGCGAATTACCGTTTCGTGAAGCTTGGTAAGCTCCTTGCATAGCGCAATTTCTCTATCTCCGAAGGCTTCAAGCATATCCTTAAGGGTGTTGACAAGCTTGTGGGGTGCCTCATAGAAAATAAGGGTTCGAGTATCGTTTTTTAAGGAGTCCAAATGCTCTTTACGGCTTTGCTTGGCGGTGGATAAAAACCCTTCAAAGCTAAAACGACCGCTTGGCATACCCGAAATTGCAAGGGCGGTTATAACGGCACTTGGCCCCGGCACCGACGATACCGTTATGCCGTTTTTATGAGCTAAAAGCACCAAATCCTCACCCGGATCGGATATAGCCGGCATACCCGCATCGGTAACCAAAGCAGAGCTTTCGCCACCAAGCAAACGGGCTATGATTTTTTCGCCGCTTGTGATGTGATTGTGCTCGTGATAGCTCACCATTGGAGTGTTTATTTCAAACTTATTAAGCAGTTTTATGGTGACTCTGGTGTCCTCGGCGGCTATGAAATCCACCTGAGAAAGTATTTCCTTGGCTCGGGGCGAAAAATCCCCCAAATTGCCTATGGGCGTACCCAATACATATAAAATGCCCGACATTTTTACTCTCCTTAAGGCTCTTTTATATTTTTGCTTTTATGCATTCTACCTCAGAAATTTCTGAGGGTGAAACAACATCATCACTTTTAATAATAATTTCACAAATTAATACAATAAGCTCTTTATAGGCTTCGGCAAGCTTTGGATTTATTTCTTGCAAATAAGAAAAGCTGTTTTCAAAGCTTTCCTCAAAGGATTTTAAAATTTCTTCCTTACAGATATCATAGACCTGAGTAAGCTCGTTAAGGGTGTAATTAAAGCCAAAGCTTTTGTTAAGATATTCAACCTCTTTTTGGGTGATTTTACCGTCAATGGCAATCACTCTTAAAATAAGGCTTGACATATTATTGGAATAAAAAGCGTCCATTTCTCCAAGATTTTCTTTATCCCAAAGCCCAAGCTCCTCCACCGAATCGCAACCTACAATAAATGAATCATACTTCATTTTAAAGCTTTCGATATATGTATTTAAATTTGACATTTTAATTTCCCCTTCCTAAGGCTGAAGATATTTTATCTTTTATTTTACTGCGCTGATATAACTGAATTTTGTTTTTGCTGAACGCCAGAATAACCATTTCAATATCGTTATTGCTAATGGGCCCATAATGGTCGCACATAACTAAATTATAATATTTATCACTTATGGCATAACTATCTAACTCAGAATATGTACCAAGACTTACACCGTCTAAGGAGTCTGCCTTGCTGGCATATAAATCTCCAAGACCGAGAGCGTGACCGAACTCGTGCTTTGCCACATGCTCAATTTCATAATAATTGTTGAATTTACCGTCGTCGGACTGCATAAAAATAAATTTTCGGGATTTAACCGACCATTTAAAGCCCGAAAGAGCAAAAGACCTTTTCTTTTTTATAATGTCAGAAAATCTTTTGCTTTTTTCTTTGGTTGAAATAATACTACTCATTTTTTGAATTGCATTACCGTATTCATCGGTCACAGGTATAATATAAAGATTGTCAAACAAATTGGGCTTGTTGGTAATGTTTACCTTTACAATCACCTTTTGTCCGCCAAACACCTCATATTCACCCTGCCACCGAAGGAGACCTTTACGCACTGCAGCTTCAAATTGTTCAGTATTTTCCATTTCATTAAAATAAGAAAATGCCACATTTACGCTTAGTGTTAAAATATTCTGCCCGTTTTTGTATTCTAAAAGGGCGTCAATGGGGGTTAAAACGCCCTGCCTGTTGATTTTAATGGGCTTACCTTCAAAATCCACAAGCGCCCCATTGCGTTTTAACCTATTGAACATATGATTTTTTTCATATTGCCGTTTACAATATACATTTAAAAACGCCCGTGCCTGAATACAGCCGCTATTTGCGGAAGCGCACATTTGTGTTAAAGCGTATTCCGTTTGATTTTCTACCGAAGCAGTTATAATCCCGTCTAAAAGCAATCTTGAAATAATATATGTGGCTTCAGGGTCCTTTTGGCGCTGTGCTCTGAAAAGTAATTTTAATCCAAACTCCTTTTTTTGAGGGTCCCCGTCGCTGTTAAAAAGATAGACCTTGCCTATTTCTCTCGCCTGCTCAGCGGAATATACAATATTTTCATCCACTTTAAAGTCCTGCCTTTTGCTATTCAGCGCATTTTATTGTCTGCTCAATTTCGGCTGAATTAAGTTGATTTTTAGCCATTAAAGCATCTACCAATGCGTCTATTTTGTTCTTATTTTGGCTTATAAGCTGAATTGCCTGCTCCATCTGCTCCTTTAAAATACGATTTACCGAATTTCTTACCAAGGTGGACATTGTACCATTAGTGGCAACCGCACCGTTAACGGTAGCAAGACCAAATTCCTCATCCATACCGTATGAACAAACAATCTGCTGGGCAATAGCAGTAGCCGATGCCAAATCTCCGCTTGCACCCGTAGAGACTCCATCCTTTTCGCCGTAATAAACAATCTCAGATGCCCTACCGCCCAAAGATGTTCTTATGCGAGAAAGGAGCTCATCCTTGGTGTAAATAGCCTTGCCCTCCTGCTCGGCGTGTTGCATATAACCGCCGTGATTTCCACGGGCAACAATGGTAAGGTAGGAGGGTGTTTCGCCTGCAAGCCAGCAAAGGAATGCGTGACCTGCCTCGTGCCTTGCAACACGCTCAAGCTGAGATGCATCCCACTTTTTAACCTCGCCGCCGTTAAAGGTTTCAAAGGCTTCCTCCAAAATAGCGTCGGTTACCGTTGCGCTTCCCTCTCGTATTGCTGAGCGAAGGGCAAGTTCAACCGCTGAGTCCAAATCTGCAAGGCTCATACCCGTTGCTCTGACAGCGATATTTTCCACCTGAGCCTCGGAGATATCCAAAGCCTTGTTTTGGTTGATTTTCATTTTGAGAAATTTAATTCTGTCATCCTTATCGGGTAAATCAATATAAACCCTTCTGTCAAAACGACGCATTAAAGCGGGGTCAAGACTCTTATCGCTTCCCGGCTCAACATCAAAATTAGTTGCGGCAAGTACAAATACAGGCTTGGTTGGATCATTTGCAAACCCATCCATTTCGGTTAAAAACGCCGTTAAGGTGCCCTCTCCTGAAGCGCCTGAATTTACACCGCCCTTACGCTCCTTAGCAATAGCATCAATTTCATCAATAAAAAGAATTGCAGGAGCATATTTTCTTGCGGTTTTAAATAATTCGTGAACCTTTTGAGAACCCTCACCAACATATTGTCGAAGGAACTGATTACCCTCGGCGGCAATATATGTAACATCCGCCTCACAAGCCATAGCCTTTGCAAGCATTGTTTTACCCGTACCGGGAGGCCCGTATAATAACATTCCTTTTGGCGCTTTTACGCCTGTTCCCATATATTTTTTAGGATTTTTAAGGTAATTAACAAAATATGTAAGCTCTTTTTTTGCATCCTTAGCACCAATAACATCATCAAAACGCACATTAGGCTTGGAAACAGCGCTGAGAACATTTTCTGAATCCTCGGCATCCACCGCAATGGTTGCTTTGAAATCAAAAAGCTTGATGGTTGCAGTTTTACCATCCTTGGAAATTGACTGAGCAGTTTCAAAGTCGATTATTTTGTTTTCCTTTGCAAGCTTCATCATACTTGCCCGTTGATGCAAATTCTCCAAAATCTCGCCAAGCTCAAAGGCAAAGCTCTTTTCCGAACTGCCTGCAAGACTTAAAAATCCGCTTATTCCCTGACGGGCAAAGGATATTTTTTCTTCATCATCAAGCCCGCTTTCACCACCGTCCAACAGATAAACGGGAATGTCGTTTCTTTGGGTGTGCAGAGCCTGAAGAACCTGACGCGCAGGAGTTTCTATATCCTCAATATTTAAAATATCGGCAGATTTTTCCTCCGAACCAAATTTTACATCTAAAATTATTAAGGCAATATCCTCAGTTTTAATGGTTTCAATAGCCTGCTCGCTTGTTTGAACTCCAATAATATCGCAAACCGACTCATTGGCGGCACACTGAGAAACGGTTGCTTGGTCACTAAGAACAAGAACCTTCTTTTTCTCCTCCATAGTGAATAAGTCTTTAATATTGTCGGGCAGATTATTTAAATCCACCTTTACCTCAATATTTTCAATGTCGTTAATTGAAGTGTTTACCTTTTCTGAGCCCACTAATCTTAACAATTCATAAAGCTCATCGTTGAAAAAGGTTTCGGCACGACTGCGTATGGTTCTGGCATCTGCCTTTGAGCCTTCGGAAAATAAAAGGGCGGTATAAACAAGCTCGTCCAAGGTCATATTAATATCCATCTCATTACTTAGATTGCCCGTATGCCTGTTGATTTCCCTTTTGGCTATATTGCGAAGATTATGGGCGCCTATATGATTAAACATAACAACATTACCCGAAGCAAAGCGCGAGCAAATTGCCGCGGGGAAATAGGGCGCACCCGTTTCGGGATTAATATCCTTTTCAAGAGCACTGATTATTACCTTTCTGGATACTGTTGAAAGGTCTTCAATATCGCTATCCTGATAGAGCTGTTTACCTGCATTGGTTGTAAAAATAAGTATTACATCCTTAAAGGATATTTCCTTATCGGTATTGCTATCTCTGAGGCGACCTGCATCAAGCACCTGCAAGAATAAATGAATAATGCTGATATGAGCCTTTTCAATCTCATCCAGAATTACCATACATTTGGGATTTTCGCTTACAAACGAAGTAAAATTACCCTGTTTGTTATTTTTGTAAACCGCATCACTTCCGCAAAATTCAATTGCAGATTCCTTGTTATTGTATTCACTCATATCGAAACGGGCAACGGGTATACCAAGGATTTCCTCACATTTTTGCGCTAAAAAGGTTTTGCCAACACCAGGAGGGCCTGCAAATAAAAATGAAGCTTTGGGACGGGTGCGGGTTTTATCTATCATTGAAAGCAGACTTGCTTGAAAATAACCTGTTGTAAAAACATTTATTGCGTTATCCTGACCGAAAATTACACTCTTTAATTCATTACGAATGTGTTTAACCTCTGCAACAAGTGCGGAAATATCAGCTTTTGATACGCTTTCTTCCTTTTCCTTAACCTTAGGAAAGGCAGGTTGTTCATTTAATTCTTTTTCTAAAATGGTGTCACTATCCGTTTGGGTGGGCGTGGCGGTTTGAGTGTTTTTAGCAAGATTTTTAATTGCATCGGCAGACATTACGCTCTTAACTGCCGAGTCAGGATCGTTAATAATGCACAAAAGCAAATTCACACAGTCTACCGCCTCCCTTTTTTCGGCAGTTGCAATTGATGTTGCCTGATCAAGCTTTTTCATCATATATAAACTGTCAAGGTAAACTGCGCCGTTTTCACGGCAAATATATGCCATTAATTTTTCTTTGGCGGCGGCTACATCCCCAACCGTTTTATTTATAATTAATTCAACCTCTGTTAATTCCCGATTTTTTTCCTCATTTGAGGCTAATAAATCAATTATTGCAACCAAAAATTTTTCTGCTGTAAAGGGTTGGTTTCTTTTGTCACCAATTAGCTTGGAGTTTTCCATTAATTTTAAAAGAAGCTCGCTTTTTTTAATTTCACCCATTTTAGCCATCTCCTTATGTTCTAGTTTTGGGGTATCTTTAAAAAGAAAAAGGGCTCGATGCTGGACGCATATCGAGTCCCTTTATACGGCATTAATATTTATTTATCTTTTGATAAAAACTGACTTATATCCATAACTCCCTTATTGATAGCAAGGAATTGATCGTTATATTTGTCAACCAACACGCAAGCGCAGGAAAGCATATACTGAAGCAAACCTTCGCCAATAACACTGTTTCTGAACGACGAGGTTAATCTAAATAAAATTGAACCCTCGGAAATATCGTAATCAAAGCCACCGTCAGATATGCCGTAGTTTGCCGCGCAAACTGCGATAGCCATATCCATTCTTTTATCCTCAGCTACATCGAAGGGCAAAGGTGATAACAAACGAATAAGCTGTCTTTCAGCATCAACAATCAAAATAAGCTTAATGGGAATATCTTCACCATTTACCTCAAAATATACAGCAAGGCGCTCCTCATCCTTATTAAATGACCACTCTCTGGCTTCAATTGCCTCACAAAGAGTTTTATATATCTGTTTTGCAAGTTGTAATTTATTATCTTCCACTGTTATATCCTCCTGACTAATCGGTAAGTGTTTCAAGGAACTTCTCTAAAGTGAGCATTCCCTTAGAGAGCATTAAAAATCTATCGTTATATTTATCAACAAACTGGCAAGAAAGCTGCAACATATATTGGAAAACATCTTCATCAAGCTGGCTTTCAAGGAAGGAGTTAGTTATACGGAAAAATATATTACCTGTAGAAATATCATAATCAAAATTACCGTCAACAGCAACATTGTTAATTGCACAAACTGCAACTGCGGCTTCAAGCCGCTTATCCTCGCCGATTTTAAAGGGAAGATGTGATAAAAGTAAAACCAACATTCTGTCAACATCTACTTTAATGGTAAAATCCATAGGTAAATCTTCACCGCGAGCGCCACACTCAATGGATAATTTCTCTTCATTTTTATTATAATGCCACTCTTGCTCATCAAGAGATTTACACAAGGTAGCAAAGGTAGCCTTTGCAAGCTCCAAGTTTTTTAGTTCTGCCATAATCATAGCTCCTGTCTTTAAAAAATTTCAAACAATTGATAATAAAAATTGATTGTATGAATTATACCATACTTTACAGTTAAAATCAATATATTTTTTGTGTTTTTTTACGCTAAATTGTTAAAAGCCACAAACATTTGTATTCAAAATTGATATAATTTTATCACACCATCCGTCCATAAAAAGGACTTTAAAGGGTGGTGCCCTATTAATTATACCACAATTTCAGCATAACTACCGCCGACTTTATCCTTCTTGACAATAATTTGCTTGTCAATTTTTTGCTTGAGTTCTCCTACATGGGAAATGATACCCACAAGACGGTTGCCGTCAGCCAAAGAGGTAAGCGCCTTCATAGCAGCGGAGAGAGAGTCTTCATCAAGCGAGCCAAAGCCTTCATCTACAAACATAGTGTCAAGCTTAATACCGCCCGCAGAGGATTGAATTTCATCGGCAAGTCCCAACGCCAAAGCCAAGGACGCCTTAAAGGATTCGCCGCCCGAAAGGGATTTAACACTACGCTCACTACCGTTATAATGGTCAATAACATTCAAATCCAAACCGCTTTGACCTTTGTTGTTAAGGGCTTCTTTGCGACGCACAAGGTCATATTGACCGTCGGTCATAATCATAAGCCTTGTATTGGCACGAGCGATAATGCGGTCGAAATAGTTCATTTGAATATAGGTTTCAAGCATAACCTTTTCTTTGCCTGAAATATTGCCGTTTGCGGTATTTGAAAGAGCCTTTACCCAAGAATATTTCTTTTCTGCCCGAATTAAATCACCCGAACGCGCTTTGATATTATCAAGAGCAGTTTGATTTGCAGAAATACGGGAATGAATTGTTTTGGACTTGCGGTCATATGTTTCCCTGCGGTCTTCAAGAGCCTTTAATTTCTCGCTTTCCTGTTCAAGGTCAATCTCTGTTTTATCACCAAGCCGTTTCACTATTTCTTCTTTTGCAGATTTTAGCGAAGCGATTTTTTCCTTGCTGTCGTTAAGAACTTTGAGGGCAAAATCATAATTTTTACTCATTTGCTCTGCCATTTTGGTAAACTCATCAATTTTAGACTGTGCTTCCTCTTTTGTTGCAAAGGTAAGCTTGGTTTTGAGTTCACTGATACGCTTTTGTAAGGAGGTGTTTTCTGCAGTTTTGGACTTTATTTCATCACTTAATTCAGATAGCTCATCCCTAACCGTTTCGAGCCATTTATTTTTCTCAGGCAAGATATTATCAATTTTCTCTGCGCGCTCTATTTTCAGCTTTGCCTCGGAAATCTTTTTGTCAAGCACTTCTATTTTTGAAGCGATATCCGAAAGCTTAACCGCAATAAGAGACTTGGCATCAGATATAGCGACATCACCCAAAAGCGCTGTTATTTCACCTAAAACGCCTTCCTTTTTCTCATCAAGCACGCCTTTAAGGTTGCCTGCTCTGGTTCTGGCAGAATTGACTTCATTGTTCGCCTCGTCCGCCTTGATTTGCAGTCCCTCAAGCTGTTCCTTTGTGGGTGCATTTTCGGGCTTTACGGCGATTTTAGGATGGGCTTTAGAACCGCAAACGGGACAAGGCTCGTCCGCCTTTAAGGTGTCGGCTAAAATACCTGCCTGAGCGTCTAAATATGCCTTGTTAAGGGCTTTATACTCGCCATCAAGTTTTTCAAAAGCAGATTGCTTGTTATTGTAATCCTGCAGAGACCTCAAATAATCACTCTCAACCTTTTCGAGCGCAGAAATGTTGCTTCTTAGGTTACTGAGCTTATGGGCATTGTCGGTAAGCGCTTTTTTATCGGTTTCAAGCTTTAACCTTTCTTCCCCTGATTTTTCCAAGGTTTTTCTCTCCTCGGAAATTTTTGCTATTTCATCACCGATTGTCTTAATTTCTTTTTCTTTTTCGGTAACGGTCTCAATGCTTTTTTCTATAAAATTTTTATTACGATTAAAAGCTTTTTCTTTTGTTTCAAATTCGTCGTAATCAGGCAAAAGTGCTTTTATTTCGGCTGTCTTTTCGCTAAGCTCCTTAATTTTGGGTTGATTGGCTTTTTCTGCTTCAAATTTTGCCGTTAATTCTTTTTGTGCTTCGGTTTCGGCGGCAAAAGCAGCTTCGTTTTTCTCTAAATCTGCTTTGGCGGCAATAACATCCTGTGCCTTATTGATTTTCGCCTTAATTTCATCCAAAGCTTTTTGCAGCCTTTCTTTTTGAACGGTAATATCCTGCTCGGTTTTTTTATCATCGGCAATCAATTTTTCAAGAAGCTTTAAAACCTCCTCTGTGGGCAAAGAGTCGTTTTTCGCCTTTGATACCTCAATATAATCAATATTATCCTCATCGCAAACAATACCGCCGATATATTGGGAAATGCTTCGCTTTATGGTATCACATTCATCCGAAAGCTTGCCCGACTCTCTCTTGAGTCGCTCCTGCAAATCTCCGAACAATTCGGTTTTAAAAATATGGCGGAATATTTCAATTCGCTCTTTTGTGGAAGCAAGTAACAATTTTAGAAAATCGCCCTGAGCTATCATAGCAATTTGGCAGAATTGCTCTTTGTTTATTCCGATTATTTCTTTGATGGCATTATCTACATCCTTAATACGGGTTATAACTTTGCCGTCGGGGTATATAATTTCAGCGTTTGCAACCTGTTTTGTGGTACCTTCACCGCGGGATTTGAGTTTCTCATATTCAGGGTTGCGTTTTACGGTATACTCTTTATCACGGTAGCTAAAGATAAGCTCAACTTCGGTGGGTGTAGACTCATCAGCGTATTTTGAGCGCAACATAGAAACCTCACGGTTGCTACCGCTGGTTTCACCGTAAAGCGCGTATGTAATAGCATCAAAAATTGTTGTTTTTCCGGCGCCTGTATCACCCGTTATAAGATAAAGCCCACCTGTACCGAGCTTGGTAAAGTCAAATTCAGTATTTCCTGAGTATGGACCAAATGCCGATATTTTTAATTTTAAAGGTCTCATTTATTTGCCCTCCAAAAGCTGTTCTATGATGTCGCTTACAAATTCCCTTTGCTCATCACTTAAAGGTTGTCCGTTTTGAAGCTCATAGAAGGCGCTGAAATGCTCTAAGGGAGTCTTTTTCTTAACATTTTCCGCACCGCCAATCTCATTCATAGTGCGAGTGCGTTTGTTATCATAATCAAGCTTCATTATATTTTTATAGATAACTCGAAGCTTGGTAAGAACATCGGGGATATCTTCTTCGTCTGTTAATGTAATGTGAATATAGTCATCTTGATAAGTGGTGTTCTCATAGAAGCTTTTTAGAGTAAGCTCATCATAAGTTCCCTTGATTTCAACCATATCACGCTTAGGAACAAGAGGAATAAAACCGAGAGTAATATTACCCTTGTCATTCATCTCAACCACAGTTACGGTTTTGTTATCATTGGCTTCGGAAAAGGAATATTTCAGTGGCGTGCCGCTATAGCGGATATAATCACTAACACACTTTTGACTTCTGTGAATATGGCCGAGCGCCACATAATCGAAGCCCTCAAAAACCGACGCATCAACATTATCTGTTCCACCAACCGAAATATCCTCCGACTCAGAGCGAACAGCCCCCGTTACAAATTGGTGAGTAATTAAAATATTACGCTTTGATAGGTCGATTTTCATATTTTCAATAACGGTTTTCACCGCATCGGTGTAGGTGTTAATCTCATTTTCAAAATAAAAGCTTCTCACATTAGATGGTTTTATGAAGGGAAGCATATAAATGTTCACATCACCGAAATCGTCTTTTAGGGTTATAGGCTCAATCTTGCCACTGAACACGGGAGACATATAGATACCGCTTTTATCCATAAGTCTGCCACCAAAAGCAATACGCTCGGCTGAATCGTGGTTACCGCTTATAACAAAAACCTTCAAACTGCGCTTTGCAAGACGAACTAAAAAATCATCAAAAAGCTCTACCGCCTCGGCAGAGGGTACGGATTTATCATATACATCGCCCGCGATAATAACACCCTCCGGCTTTTCTTCATCGATAATATTGATTATTTTTGTGAGTATGTATTTTTGATCCTCCAACATCGAAAACTCATTAACGCGCTTTCCTAAGTGAAGATCTGATAAATGTATGAATTTCATCCCTTACCTCCAAAATTATTTCCACTCTTTTGGGATTTTTCTTTATCTTGTTTACACCCTAAATTATATGCTAAAAGGCTAAAAAGCAATTTCGGCACCAATTTTTCCCCATTATTTTGTTTATCGGATTTTCTGTTGCAGAAGTGTTGAAAAGCCGTTTTTTATTTTCCCTCTTGATTACAGTATTTTTAATATACACTATTTTTGTTATAACCCAAAACTATATAATTTTCATTTTTGGGAAATAGACTATTTGTTCAATAGCCAATCTGCCACATCTACAATCTTAACGCCCTCATATTGATATTCGGGGTTTCTTGTTCGTGCGATTACCATTTTAGGATAGGCATCTTTAATTTTAAGCAGCGGATCTACTTCTCGCTTAAAGGTATCGGGATGGGTAATATTATCCGAAATCTGAATATAAATTTTTTCGTTCCTTTTAAGAGCAACAAAGTCAATCTCTTTTTTATACAAGACACCCACATAAACCTCGTAGCCCCGTCTGAGCAATTCCATTGCAACGATATTTTCAATCACTCTGCCGTTATCTAAGTTTTTAGTGCCGAGCTTGGCATAACGGAAAGTGTGATCGCTCAAATAATACTTGTCATTAGAAGCAAGATATTTTTTTCCCTTAATATCGTATCTACGGAACTTATAGAAAGCAAAGGCATTGCAAAGATAATTCAGATAGTTTCCAACCGTCTTGTGATTAATTTTATCCTTGTTCGAGGTAAGAGTGTCTGTAATGCTTCTTGCGGATGTTAAGTTGGATACGTTATCCATCAAGAATTGTGAAATTCTATCCATCAAAGCAGGATTTTTGATTTTATACTTTTGCCGTATATCTCTTAAAATCAAAGTGTCAAATACAGTTTCAATATAGTCATATTTATCTTCCTGCTCTTTATACAGATAAGAACCGGACATACCACCCTCAAGCATATAACTGTCAAAAGCAGTATATTTGTCTGTAAGTCCGAAGTAATGCACATATTCAGCAAATGAGAATGGATATACTTTGATTTCAAATGTTCTTCCGGTAAATAATGTTGCCAAATCTGAGCTGAGCAAGAAGGCATTAGAACCCGTGATATAAATATCGTACATCTCGGTTGCGTGAAGATTGTTTATACACAGCTCAAAGTTATCACACATTTGAATCTCGTCAATTAAAACAAAATTCCCCTTGCCATCCGCATAATGGCTTTCAATATATTCGTTAAGAGCCTTGTATTCTTTAAGGTTATCATATTTAGACAAATTAAAATTGATATGGATAATATTGGCATCGTCAATATTCTTTTGCACGTAGGCTTTAAAAGCCTCCAACAACTTCGATTTGCCGGAACGACGTACACCTGTCAGAACTTTAATATCGGGAGTTCCGATAACACCTATCATTTTATCTAAGTATTGTTTTCTTTCAATCAATTTCATAGAAAATCACCTCGCAATGTTATTATACCACAAACGTTTCCCAAAATCAACAGTTTTTCATTTTTGGGAAGTGGGATTTGCGAGTCTGTTCTGTACAGAAAAATTGACGGCAGAGATTTCTCCCTGCCGCCGTGCTTCAGTTAGGTGTAAATTATATCGTGGTTTACGATTTCTGTGGCTCTGCTGCGGATGTTATTCATCCGAGCAAACAAATTCATTTATTATTCTTGTCAAGGTGTTGCCATGACAACCCAAAATTTTATTGTAAAGTAAGAAGTGGCTTGGAAACGTTTGATTTCAAGCCACTCAGAAGCCATATTATATTATTCCCACTCGATGTCTTATAGCCTAAAACCTGCAAAAAGTTCTCGTTTTCTGCTAAAATAGGAACTCTAAATATCTCATTTGTCGCTATTTTCGGTATTATCACAAGTTTTTGCTGTCAAAACCTGCTGTCAGTTTTTTGCTGACAGCAAAATCGTTTAGTGAGGTAAATCACTATATATTTATTATATCACAAAACAAATCAAATTACAATTAATTTCTAAAAAGTGTTACAAAAAGTCGTTCTAATTATCTTTTATTAACAGTTTCAATATGATATAATAATACAAAATAAAATTACTTTTAATTATATATAAAGGAGAACCTACAATGAACGAAAAAAGAGTAACTGTAAAAAAATCAGAAGATAATTTGGAGAAAACGGGATTTATTGAGTGGGTAAAAGAACATAAAGTTCAACTTTTATTAGCAGGGATAAGCGTCACTACATTGTTTTTAACGATACTTGGCTTAAAAAATAAGGATGCCATTAATGAACTTTGGAATTCATTAAAAAAACAAATAGAAAAAGGTGCTCTGTATAGCGATAAATGGTTTAGTAAAGCCAGTGTAGAAGAACTTGAAGCAGCAAGAGAACTTGTTCATACGGATTATTTAAACCCGAAATTAGATACTGATTATAGAAATCAATGTTGGAACCTAATGACACGATTTGATAATGCCATCAGAAAAATCAACTGCCAAGGCAAAGAAATCGGTTTTCCCGTTCATAGCGAAAATGGATGGCATTTGCCCAGTGATGACTAAATACAATGTTGTTTATGACTACCTCAACCCACAGCGATGCGGTGTTGGGGTTTTATCATTCCTCCCACCCAACACCTATAACTTATATAAGAGTAAATATATAAAACGGAAGCAAAG
>SVPL01000019.1 GCA_015065925.1 Oscillospiraceae bacterium | reverse complement strand
ACCGTATTTCGGGGCTTGTAGGTCTTCTTCCCACAATTTCAAAGGGTACAGAATCACTTGTATCTATTGGCGAAATTTTAAGTGCTAATGATGTTGAAGATAATGCAGGCAAAAAGAAGCTTAAAACCCTTGAGGGTGAATTTGAATTTAAAAATGTTGATTTTTCGTACACTCCTGAAAAGAAAATACTTAATAACTTTAGTTTAAAGGTTAATAAGGGCGAAACAATTGCCCTTGTAGGCGAATCGGGTGCAGGTAAATCTACCGTTTTAAATATGGTCATCGGCTTTAATAAGGCAACCGCGGGCGATATTTTAATTGACGGTAATAAAATTTCAGAAATCGACCTTCGCAGTTACCGTCGTCATATTGCAGTAGTACCCCAAACAAGCGTGCTTTTCTCAGGTACAATTCGTGATAATATTACCTATGGTTTGCCCTCGGTTAGTAAAAAACAACTTGATGATGCCGTAAAAGCCGCCAATCTTACCTCCTTTATTGCATCACTTCCAAAGGGACTTGATACCGTTGTGGGTGAGCACGGCGGTAAGCTTTCAGGCGGTCAAAGACAAAGAATTTCCATAGCCCGTGCCATTATAAGAAATCCAAAAGTAATTATTTTGGATGAAGCAACAAGTGCCCTTGACAGCGTAAGCGAAAAGGAAATTCAAGATGCTATTGATAACCTCACTCGTGAGCGAACAACCTTTATAGTGGCTCACAGACTTTCTACCATTCGCAATGCCGATAAAATTGCCGTTATGCGTGACGGTCATTGTACCGAGTATGGTACCTTTGATGAACTTATGGCGCTTAAAGGCGAATTTTATCAAATGAAAACCTTGCAGTCCTAGACGTAATTGAAGTAAAGGAGATTTTTTAAAAAAATGAAGGTGTGCTTAATTCAACCGCCTTATTCAACGGATTATTCTAAATCTGACGATTATTTCAATAAAGAACTTGAGTTACTTGATAAATGCGATGATACAATGGATATTATCGTTTTGCCCGAAATGACCGATATGCCTTGCCTTTGCAAAACAAATGAGCAAAGGCTTTTAAGCATTGAAAAATACAACGGGGCAATATTGGAAAAAGCCAAAGAAACTGCAAAAAGATGCAGGGCATTGTTGTTTATCAATGCGCGTTACAAAACCGAAAAAGGCTATAGAAACACTACCCACGCCTTCAACCGAAAGGGCGAAATATCAGGTCTTTATTTTAAGCAGCAACTTGTTCCAAATGAAATGAAACACCGGGAAACCGACCTGTCTTATGTGTTTGAGAGTGAAGAACCAACAGTTGTAGAAATTGAAGGCATAAGATTTGGCTTTTTAACCTGCTACGATTTTTATTTTTATGAAAATTATGCAAATATGGCAAGATATAATTTAGATGTTATTATCGGTTGTTCTCATCAAAGAAGCGATTCCCACTCTGCAACTGAAATCATCTGTCGTTTTTTGGCATATAACACCAATAGCTATGTAATACGCTCGTCCGTTTCAATGGATGTTAATTCTCAAATAGGCGGCGGAAGTATGGTTGTGGCGCCCGATGGGGAAGTTATGCTTAATATGTTAAGCCGAACGGGTTTGGAGACGGTTGAAGTAGACCTTTCAAAAAAATATTTTAAGGCAGCAGGTTTTGGAAATCCGCCTTCTGCCCATTATGAGTATATTGAAAAAGGTCGCAGACCATGGAAATACCGTAACGGCGGCGCTTCTGTTGTAAGCTTTGAGGATGAAATGCCCTATCCTCGCGTTTGCGCTCACAGAGGCTTTAATACAATCGCCCCTGAAAATAGTATGGCTGCCTTTGGAGCGGCTGTTGCAATGGGTGCTCAGGAAATTGAGCTTGATATTTGGTCCACCAAGGATAATGTTTTGGTTTCCTGCCACGATTCTGATCTTGATAGAGTTAGTAACGGTAGCGGTAAAATATATGAACATACTTATGAAGAGCTTTTAAACTTAGATTTCGGTGTAAAATTCGGCGAAAAGTTTAAGGGGATGAAAATCCCCACTTTTGAAGAAATTCTGCAAAAATTCTCAGGCAGAGTTATTATGAATATTCATGTTAAAATCTGGGATTTGGATTTTAACGACTTAATGATAGAGGAAATAGTTTCTCTTATTCGCAAATATGACGCCGAAAGGCATGTGTATTTTATGACCTCTAACGATAAAATAATCCGCAAGGTTATGGAATACTCGCCCAAGCTTAAATGTTGCGTTGGTTGGGACGGAAATAAAGAGCCCCTATCAATGGTTGAAAGAGCAATAAAACTCGGTGCTAAAAAAATTCAACTTTATAAGCCCTATTTTAATCAGGAAACGGTTGACAAAGCGCACGAAAATGGTATAATTTGTAATGTGTTTTGGTCTGATGATGTGGAAGAAGCAAGAAAATATTTAGAAATGGGTATTGATACCATACTTACTAACGATTTTAACTTGATTTCTCAGACCGTTAATAAAAATAATTGATTTTGGAGGATTTTATTATGAAGGACTGTAATTGCGGATACTGTATGGGTGGCGAATTACTTACCAAATTTGGTATTCCCATTTGTGATTTAAAGGTTAGTCAGCTCATTTTGTTCAAAGAGCAATCTAAACCGGGGCGCGTTATTGTTGCTTATAAAGACCATGTAAGCGAAATTGTAAATATAAGTGAGGAACAGCGCAATTTGTTTATGGAGGATGTTTGCAAAGCCTCTAACGCCATTCATAAAGCCTTTAACCCCAACAAGGTGAACTATGGCGCTTACGGTGATACAGGTTGTCATTTACATATGCACCTTGTACCTAAATATGAGGGCGGCGATGAATGGGGAGGAGTTTTCCAAATGAATCCCGATAAGGTTTATCTGACCGACGCTGAATATACCGAAATGATTAATAAAATTAAAGAAAATTTATAATAAAAACAATAAACATTATAATTTAAAAAACAAATTATTGGTGTATTCTTTTTGAAAATTTTCTAAAAAAGAAAGTTCGACCACTTTAGTATATGTGGCAATTTTTGTTGTTTCTTTTAAGGAATTCTCACTTAACAAGCATAGCTTGGCGCCCAAAAGGGCTGTGTTTTCCTCTGCTGACGATTTATATGCAAGTTCAAAAGGTAAAAGACCCACTATTGCGGCGTTTTTAGGGTTTATATAATATCCCATTCCACCGACTAAATATAGTTGCGTAATATCCTTAATATCTACATTGCAGTAATTAATCAAGGATTTTATACCCGCCATAATTGCCGCTTTTGCCAGTTGAAATTCGCTTATATCTCCTTTGGATAAAAACACATCCTCGGTTAAATAAAAGCGGTCGTCTATAAGCTTTGATACTAAACAAGAGTTGGAAGAATAATTCCATCCGCCGTATTTGTCAATTAAATCTTCCTTTAAAAGCAGAGCGATTAAATCAACATATCCGCTACCGCATATACCTTTTGCGGTAGCGTTATCTATGGTTGTAAAGCCAAATTTTCCACCTCTTAAAAAGACTCTGTTTATGGCGCCCGATACACCGCTGACTCCACACTCCATTGAAGCCCCTTCAAGGGCGGGACCGGCGGCGGTAGAAGCGGCAAAAAGCTTTGAATTATATTTAAGCACAATTTCGCCGTTTGTTCCAACATCAACGAATAAAACATTTTCTTTTGATTTATGGATATCTGTTGCTAAAATTCCCGCAGTAATATCGGCGCCAATAAAGGCGCTTACCGACGGTAAAACAGTAATATTTTTTACGCTTATCCCAAGGCTTTCGCCCTTAATTTTTTTAAAATCAGTAAAAGTGGGGGAGAAAGGATAACTTCCCATAGGGGTTGGATCAACACCTAACAAAATATGTAGCATTGTGGTATTCGCCGCTACTGTTAATTCTTTTATGTTGGTCTCGCCATTGTTTGAAAAAATGTTTAAAATATCGTTAATTTTATTTACAATAAGGTCTTGTAAATTTTTTAGATTACCGTTACTGCAAGCGGTAATTCTGCTTAAAACATCGGCTCCGTAACCACATTGAGGATTAAAACAGGTTGCCTTTTTATAAGCTTTGCCATCTTTAAGGTCAACAAGAAGGGCTGCAATAGTGGTGGTTCCAATATCAAGAGCTACACCAAATTCGGTCGTTTCAATAGGCGACTTGGCATTATCTGATATATTTATTTTGTTATGATTGGTATGGCTTAGTTCAATTATAATATCCTCGGTTAAATAGGCTTTGCAGGATTTTATCATACCGTTTTCATCGGGATTTTCGCCACCCACTCTACCGCTTAGAAGCTTTACTTTACATTTTCCGCATTTACCGTTTTTACCGCAAGGGGCTAATATGCTAATTCCATTTTTAACAAGAATATCAAGCAAAAAGCTGTTTTTTTCTGCCAATATAGTTTTATTTTCGTTTGCAACAACCACTTTAACGCTCACACTATCACCTCCAAGCCTTAAATATTTCAATTAAATTATAAAGTTATAAAAGATTTAAATCAATAGGATAAATTATTATATCTTTTCTAAAAACAAATTTTGTTTTTTTAAAAAGGTCTGTATTTTCTTTTTATTTGTGCTTCGCTTGGAGCTTTATGATATTTCTTTTTGTAGGCTTTGTAAAAACTAACATAGTCGGTATAGCCTGAAAGCTCACAAGCGTTTATAGCTTTTTGTCCCTCACACAAAAGCTCGTGGGCAAATTCAAGCCTTTGATTATGAATATAATTCCAAACGGTTGTTTTTGTGGATTTTTTAATTATTCTGTTCAATTGCGCCTTACTTATAAAAAACTTATCGCAAATAGCATCTAGTGATAATGGTTCGGTAAAGTGAGCGTTAATGTAATTTAAAATTTCAAATGCGGGATCTATTTTTTTAATAGGTTCCGCTTCGTTATTTTCTTCTCTCAAATTGGCAAGGTCGTTTAATAGCGGCAAAAGATATACTACTTTTTCATCCTCATTTTGAGCCATATTAATTCTGTCCATATAATGAAACCAATAATTATCGGGGCAAGATGTAGCAGAAAAACGATTGTTTTTTCCTTTTGCGCGATTACAAAATATAGAAAGTAATTTATCTTTATTTTTTATATTATCCAAAATTTGCGGATCAAACACTACAACTATGCGTTCATAAGGGTTAGTAGAGCGCAATTTAAGAACATGGTGTTCATCTGAACGAACGATTATTAAATCGCCTTTTTTTAAGCGGTAAGCATTGCCTTCAACATAAAAATTAACGTCACCCGAAATAAAATAAAGCATTTCATACTCGTCATCGTGGGCGGCAATGGTAAAATCATTTTGCATAGGCGTTGTAGAATAATATCTAAAGGATTTAATTTTCTCGCCATCTTTAAGGTGTTTCATAATTTCCCCCAAAACAAGTTTTATTCTTCATATTGTTTTTTGACTAGAATTATTATAATCTCATATGACGATTTTTGCAATGTTTTTTTGCAAATTTAATTCATAGATTTAAATGTTTTTTTAAAGTATAATTAAAATACAATCAAAAAGGAGGATATATTTATGAAAAAAGTTTTATCTATTGTACTAATTTTAAGTTTAATGTTGGTAAATTCCTACGCATTTTCTATTTCAGCGTCAGCAAACGACTTTTATGCTGCAGAAAATTGGAAGATTTATGCTAACAGTTCAAACTACGTTAATGAAACTAACGGTACACTTGCCGCAAGTTGGGCTACTGTTACCGAAAATACCAATAGCGCCTATGCTAATGGTGATGCAAGTTCATTAAAGATTAGTGCTATATCTCAAAAAGCCGCCCTTAAAGTCCCGGTGAAAAAGAATACAAAATACACACTTTCGTATTCTTTTTTGTCCGAAACCGTTAACACAAATGGTCGTATTCTTACAAGCACCGGTATTTTAGCAGAAGATAGTTCTATGACATGGGGAGCCGCTAAAAGCTATTATAATCTTTTGTCTTATAATGTAGCCTACACCGCTAAGGATGGTATTTTTGCTGATAGGCAAACATATTCTGCAACTACTCTTGATTATTCTACCGCCAACACATGGCATCATATAGAACTTGAGTTTGAAAGTGGCGATAACGAATATATGTATCTTGTGCTTTGGCTTGAAGTTGCAAATTTATATGTTGATGACGTTACCTTAAAAGAAGTTAGTGCCTTTGAAAATATTAACAATTGGGGTATTTATAACGCTTCTTCTACCGATACAAGCTATCAAGTTGCCACCAATTATGATGGTGAAACCTGTCAAACAAAAATGGGATGGTGCAACATTACAAACGACGTAACCGAGGATGCTGATGGAACAGGCACATCAATAAAAGTTAATGGTAATGTTTTAAATGTGGCAGCTAACCTTCCTACACTAAAAACAAATACTGAATATATGCTTAGTTTTAAATATAAACCAAGCGCTACCTCAACACCCGGAGTACTTTCTAATACCTACTACTTCTTATCTCATATCATTAAAAAAGGTGTAGGTTTCAATTCATCTAATAAAGGTCCTGCCGAATATATCGCAACCGTTCCAAGCGGAACCGCAACCACCGATTGGAAAGAAGTTTCTGTAACCTTTGCCACTGATGATACCACTGATTATATGTTAGAATTCCATTTTGGATTTGCCGCCGGATATATATGCTATTTAGATGATTTTAAATTAAATGAGGTTCATCCACAAGTTAATGATTGGAAGATTTACGCTAACAACACAGCCTATGTTAATGAAACCAATGGCATACTTACCGGAAGTTGGGCGACAGTTACTACCAATAATGATAAAAAATATATAAACGACAATGATGATTGTTCCTTAAAAATAAGTTCTATCAATCAGTATGCAACCTATAAATTTGCGGTAGAAAAAAACGCAAAATACACCGTTTCGTTTAATTTTATGTCTGAAACCGTCAACACAAATGGTCGTATTCTTACAAGTGCCGGTATTTTAGCAGAGGATAGTTCTGTAAAATGGGCGTCAGAAAAAAGCTATTATAATTTTATGGCTTATAATGTTGCATATACCGCAAAAGATGGTGTTTTTGCTGATAGACAAACATATTCTGCAACTACTCTTGATTATTCTGCCATCAATACCTGGCACCACATAGACCTTGAGTTTGAAAGCGGCGATAATGAGTATATGTATCTTGCATTTTGTATTGCTGTTGATGATTTATATGTGGATAAAATTACCGTTACCCTTGATGAGAAACATATTGATAAAGTTAATACCTCTTATAATAATTCAGCGGCACTTCGCACAGCTGAAAACAGTTCAACCGGTAAAAACGGACTTCGCATTTACAACAGTATATCAAAGCAGTATTTGAATGATGCTGAGGTTGTTGAATACGGCTCAATTGTAACCTATGAGTTTGCTCTTGATGGTGCAGAGCTTTCATTGGAAACTCCCGAAGATAAATTCATTAAAGGTGTTGCATACAATTCCGTTACTCTAACTACACCTATTCTTTATGACGAAACCGATGATGCAAATATTTTCACGGCATATTTAACTAATATCCCAACCAAAAGATATGGTGAAAACATTTTAATTCGAGCCTATGTTATTGATGCTGACGGCAATGTTTATTATGGGGACACCGTAAGTGTTTGCGTATTTGATGTTGCATATGCCATTGACTGTGGAAATTCTGCAAACGGTTTTGAACCCACAGAAGCTGATATTTCCGCATTTGAATCCTTTGCTAATTACGATGGTAACTATGCCGCTTACGATGCATGGCTTACCGCTAACGGCCTCGCCGCAGGCTCTATTAGAAATTCTTAATCATAAAAACACCTTTCTTCTAAATAAATATGAAGAATTAGAAAAAATACCTACACAATTCTCCTCCCTGTGTGGGTGTTTTTTTCTTTTAAATACAAAAAATTTATTTTCCTCTTGAAAAATTCAATTTAAGTGTGTATTATAAAAATACAAAATATGAAATTATTTTAAGGAGCAATTTATTATGAGTAATAATATTCCGATTCCTGCTGAGTATATTAAAAATTTTGAACAACTGGGCTTTGGTATGTTTGTGCATTTTGGTCTTTATTCCAAGCTTACAAAAGGCGAATGGACCTATAATATGCACAAAAGGAATATGAATGATTATAAAAAAATAGCCGATTCTTTTAATGTAAAAGCCGATTCGATAAAAAATCTTGTTGCTACTGCAAAAACTGCAGGTTGCAAATACATAACACTTACCACCCGCCACCATGACGGATTTTCCCTTTATGATACCAAGGGACTGAATGAATTTGACGCCCTGCACACTCCCACAGGTCGCGATTTAATAAAAGAGTTTGTTGAGGAATGCAGAAATGAAGATATTTTACCTGTATTTTATCACACAACTTTGGATTGGTATAATGAGGATTTTAACAAAGATTTCAATAAATATTTAAAATATCTTAAAAATAGCGTAGAGCTTCTTTGCACCAATTACGGTAAAATCGGCGGTTTGTGGTTCGATGGCAATTGGTCGCGTCCAAATGATGATTGGAAGGAAGACGAGCTTTATTCAATGATTCGCAGACTTCAACCGGAGGCTATGATAATCAACAACACAGGTCTTTCAAAACGCGGAGAATTGGGAGCAGCAGAGATTGATTCTGTTACCTTTGAACGAGGTATGCCCCACCCCATCGACCGCCGAGGTATGAAAAAATATATAACCGGAGAAATGTGCGAAACCCTTTGTGACCATTGGGGTGTTGCAGATGATATAAACTTTAAGTCTGTAAAGCAACTTATTGAGGAGCTTTGCGAATGCCGTAAAGTCGGTGCGAATTTCTTGCTTAATGTTGGCCCTGCCGGTGACGGAAGTCTTCCCAAAATGCAAGAAGCCACAATGGAATGTATAGGCAGATGGATGGAGCTTTTTGGAAAATCTATTTATAACGGTAGACCCTGCAATATTCTTTCCAAAGGCAGAGAATTTATGTTGCAGGATATTAATGATGAAAAAATCTTGTATCTTTTTAAATTTGACCTCGGCAAAAAAGGTGACGACAATGTTACAGTGGATTTTGAAGACGGCAACTCGGTAGAATTCCCCAATTTCAACAATGAGGTTGGGTCCATAAAATGGATGGATAATGGAGAAGAGCTTGCCTTTAAACAACAAAACGGTTTACTTTCGGTACGACCTACGGGTTATATTTACGGCACAAGCTACTGTGTAAGAGTTGCCGAAGTTAAATTAAAATAAGTAGCAAAAAGCACAACCTTTAAAATTTCGGGTTGTGCTTTTAATTATATTTTTAAATTCAATTAGAATTCCTGTATTCGGTTGGAGTTTTACCAACATACTTTTTAAATATTTTAGTAAAATGCGGTATATCCTTAAAGCCTGATATAGAAGCAATTTCACTTATGGTAAGAGCTTCGGTTTTAAGCTTTTCCATAACAAAGCTTAAGCGTTGTTCAAGCAAAAATGAATGTATGGTGGTTTTGGTGTACTTTTTAAAAACACGGTTCATATAAGAAATATTAAAATTTAAATGCTCTGCAATATCATCATTGTTAATATCCTCAGTAAAATGATTTTGAATATAATCTATTATTTTTTTGGTGATTAAAGCACCGCTTTTACCTGATGGAAGATTTTTTTCTTCTGCCTTACGAATGATATTTATTATTACACTTTTTAAAAGATTTGAGCAAAGCTCATTTCTTAAATCGTCCTTTATGTAGGTTTCTACTATAAGCTCATAAACTCGCTCACCAATGTTAAATGCCTCAGACAAAACAATGGGTTTATTCAATAAAGGAAAATCAGGAAAATTATATATAGGTAACAAATTCGCGTTGTCATACTTTTCGGAGATAATAGGTGCAAAACGGTTTGGCATATGTATAGCATCAAAGGTAAAATCAAAATTTATTATGCTTATACGCATATCACCAATAACCCAGCGATATTCCGTTCCATTTTGAAAAAGCACAAGACTTCCTGCTGTTAAATTGTATATTATCCCCTCAATTTCAATACTTCCCCTTCCGGAGGTAACATAAAACAGTCTGCTATCTCTTGTTTTTAGAAAAATATTATTATATCGGGCACCGATATCTGCTCTGATTATGCCCTGCCGTACAAAGGGTTTAATATCTTGTAATTTAAGCTCCATATTCATCACCATTTTTATTATAACATATCCGCAAGGCGGAAATGTGCCGAGCGGGAATGTTTTGATGTTCTCCGAGATAGTCGAAATCTTTGATTTCGCAAGTATCTCGTGAGGTTATTATACCATATACAAAAATAAAGGCAAGTTGTTTTTAATACAAAAAGTCGAAAAAAGACAAATATAAATCATTTTTATACATTTAAACGGTTTGTTTTTAATGATATTATAAAAGCATAATTTGAAAAGGAGCTAATATGAATGGCGAACAGGAAGTTAACAGTAGCCTTTGTTGGTTGCGGAAGATTTGCAAAGTATTTTGTTCCGCTTTTTAAGGTTCACCCATTTGTAGAAAAGGTTTATGCCTGCGATTTAATAAAGGAAAAGGCTGAAGAATATTCTGAAAAATTTAATATCGAGATAATAGACACCTACGAAGAAATTTTAAGTCGCAGCGATATCAACTGTGTTATTAACTTCACCCAGCGTCATCTTCACGGCGATATTGTTATTCGTGCCCTTAAAGCGGGAAAACACGTTTATTCTGCCGTACCTATGGCTAGTAAGGTAGAGGAATGTAAAGAAATTGTAGAGCTTGTAGAAAAAACAGGTCTTATTTATTTAATGGGCGAAACCTGCTACTACTATCCCTGCGCTATGTACTGCAGAGAAGCCTATAAGGACGGCAAATTCGGTGATTTTGCTTACGGTGCTTCGCAATATTATCATCATATAAACGATATCGGTTATGGCAAAATCCCCGAGGAACGAGGTATGCCACCGCTGCTTTACCCAACACACTCTACCGCAATGATAATTTCAGCAGTAAATTCCTATGTTAAAAAGGTTACCTGTGTAGGTTTTAAGGATACATACAACGATAAAACATTCATTAAAGAGAACAATATTTGGAACAATGATTTAATAAACCAATATGTTTTAATGGAACTTGCAAACGGCGGTACTGCACGCGTTACCGAAGCCAGAGGCTTTGGTTGGGGTAAACCCAGTTCATATATTTCTGCTCTTTACGGCACAAAGGGAAGCTACGAATTTAGTAACGCCCAACACATTTTAGTTGAAAAGGATTTAAAATCCGTAAAAGAAAAGGTACAGCTTACAGATGTAAGTGATTATGTAAATCCTTCTGAAATGACAGCCAACAAGCATCTGCCCGATTTCAAAAACCGCGTAGCAAATGCCGAGTGGCAGTGGGATGTATCCTCACCCATACAGCAAAAGGAATTTGACCGCTTACCTAAGGAATTTAAAGGTCTTCCCAACGGTCATATGGGCACACACAAGCTTATTGTTGACGATTTTTGCAAAGCGGCTTATTCGGGCGAACAACCCACCCTTAATGCTTGGCAATCAGCAAGATATACAGTACCGGGACTTGTGGCTATAGAATCCGCCAAAAAGGGTGGTATTCCTTTGGAGGTACCCGATTTTGGTGATGGCAAATAATTATGGGATATTTATTGCTTACAGCAGCACTTTTTGCAGGCCTTTTTAAAGGCTATATCGGAAAACAAACCAGTTTTAGCGTAAAATCATTTAACGACGGAATTTTTGTTAATATGCTAAGATGCCTTTTTTGTAGTGTTTTAGGCTTTATGGTTGTTATAATCGAAAAAGGTTTTCAAGGCTTTGAGATGAGCCTTACAGAGCTTGGCGTTTGCTTTATGTCGGCTATTTTTTCTGCGGTTTTCTGCGTAGCTTGGCTATATGCATATAAAAGTGAAGCCTATATGTTTTTAAGCATTTTTACAATGCTTGGTGCTATTGTAACGGGCGTTTTGGGACTTTTAATTTATGATGAAGTTATTAGTATTTACAAAATTATAGGTATGATTTTACTTATTGTTGCGGTATACATAATGTCCTTTTACAATAACGATTTAAAGGGTAAATTAAGCGCTTCTGCCTTGGTTTTACTTATAGTTGGTGCTTTGGGCTCGGCTCTTGCGGATTTTTCGCAAAAGATATACAGAAATTCGGGCACCGAAAATTCTTCAGCCTTTACATTTTACACATATTTTATTGCCTTTGTTCTTCAGCTTATAATTTGGGTTGCTATTCGTACAAAAAGCAGTGCAACCGCAAAGGATTTATACAGTAAAAAATACCTGATTTTTTATATTCTTTACAGTGTTTTTCTTTATATAAATCTTTTAAGTAAAACTTTGGCTGCCGGTTTGCTACCTGCATCATTTATGTACCCCACGCTTCAAGGGGCAAATTTAATTTTTTCTGCTGTAATGGCATCTGTTTTAATGAAAGAAAAACCAAATAAAAAAAGTATTTTAAGTATTGTGGTTGCTCTGATCGCAATATTATTAATGAATAAGTAGGTGTATTTTATGAAAAGAAAAATTAATATCGCGTTTATCGGGTGCGGAAGATTTGCAAAGCACTTCGTTCCACTTTTTAAGGCTCATCCCGAGGTTGAAAAGGTTTTTGTATGTGATCTTATCCCCGAAAGAGCCCAAAAATATAGCGAAGTTTTTGAAGTTCCTATTATCGAAAGCTTTGAAGATGCTATGAAATCTGAAGAGATTAATGCAGTTGCTATATTTACTCAGCGTTTTTCCCATGGTCCTTTGGTAATTGAGGCACTTAAAAATGGCAAACACGTTTATTCTGCAGTTCCTTGCTCGATTTCTATTGATGAAATCAAAGAAATTGCAAAACTTGTAGAACAAACGGGGCTTACATATTCTATGGGCGAAACAGGTTACTACCGCACCGCAACTATTTTCTGCCGTGAAAAATTCAAATCAGGAGAGTTTGGTAAATTCACATACGGTGAGGCACAGTACAATCACGATATACGAAATATGGAAGGCAGTTTTAAAAGTTCGGGCGGTGAGGATTGGAAGAAATATGCAGGTATTCCGCCATTTTTCTACCCTACCCACTCAACCGCTATGATACTGAGTTCAATGCCGGGCGTATACGCTAAAAAGGTAACAGGTTTTGGCTATAAAAGCGTTACCAACACCGATATTTACGGCACCGAAGGACAAAACTTTTACAACAATCCTTTTGGCAACGAAACCCTTATTGCCGAACTTTCAAACGGTGGTGTAATGAGAATAAGTGAAAACCGAAACATTGGTTGGAAGTGCCCTGAGACCTTTATTTCACAGTTTAATGGTACAGATGGTTGTTATTCTTTCTCGGTAGCAAAGCACTTTTTCAGCCATTGGAATCCTGAATGTAATACCAAAGTTATTATGAAGGATGTTAGCAATATGCTCTTACCCGAAGTAGTTACCAACGCTCTTGAAAAGGACTATGAAGACGGTCTTCAGCAAGTTGCCGATGGCATAGGATTTTTTGATATGTCCCCCATCCAGGATGCAAGCCGTTTGCCCGAAAGCTTTAGAAATCTTAAAAACGGTCACAACGGTACGCACCACTTTATTGTAGATGATTTCTGTAAAGCTGTAGCAACAGGCAAACTTTCTCCCACAAACATTTGGGAGGTTGCAAGGTACAGTATGCCGGGACTTATTGCGCATGAGTCCGCAATGAATGGAAGCGTAGTTATGGATGTTCCCGATTTAGGCGAACCCCCTGCAAAATTCCAAATGCTTGACCCTTACGACTTTAGTTACAATCAAAAATAATGCATAAAAAAGCACAACCTTTGGAAATATCCATTGATTGTGCTTTTTACTATTCATTTTTAAGCTTTTCTTCTAAAAAGGCAAGATTTATAAGTTTTTCTTTTAAATCCTGCAGGGTGTAAAAATAATGAGTGCTTGATTCATAACCGATTTTGGAGTCTAAAAGTCTGATTTTAATTAACTCCTCAACATTTTTTATTTCATCCCGCACCACCAAAAGAGCCTCATCAAAATTATTTTCATCACGATTTTTTACAAACAAAATATGGTTTAATGCACTTTTAAAATGGCAAAGAAGTGCATAAGACACCGCATAAAGTTCTTTTGTTTTTTGATTTTTATCTTTAATTTCCTCCAACAAATCTACGCCCTTTTGCCACTCGTCACAAAGAAGTTTGTACTGATTAGCATAAATATCTACGGGATAAATATCTGCCCATTTTTTTAAATCATCATAGGGATAGCCAACCATTGTAGCTTCGTAATTTGTGCTATTTAAAAAGAAGGGTGACATAGGCCCTGAATTATGTGGGCCGAAATACACAACCTCTACACTAAAGGGATAGTTTTCAAAGGCTGACGACATATACCTTTGAGCGCTATATATCACTTGTCCCACATCATTGCCGTACCACTCATTTAAAAATTCTTTTGCCGAAATGTTTTCGCTCATTAATTTTTGAAGAAATTTAATATTAGGCGCAGGATAACCGCCCAGAGTCCAGCTTGCCTGAAAATGCGTAACTCCCTCATTTTTTAAGTTATTTATATGCTTTTCAATCAAATCAAAAACGGGGATATATGGCACAGCCGCCATCTGCCAGGTTGTATTAACCTGAATTTTTGCAGAAATAGGCATATCTTTTTTTCTTGCCTCTGACCATATTTTTTTAGCAAAATCACCGGGGCCGATAACCGACATTGAATAGTCGTCTACCTGTCCGTTTACACCGCCAATGGTAAATTCAACGCCTTTTTCGCTATTGCTTTGAACAATCTGCTCCTCATTCAAAAGAGCAACCGCATTTTGGCACCAAGAGTCAAACCAGCCCCAAGTCCACACAATAGTTTTGGCATTTGGGTTGGCATCGTGAGCACCCTTAGCCATAAGATTATTAACCTCTGCAACAACCTCCCAAATATTACGCTCCTTACACTTCGGGCAAATCTCGGTACCAGCGCCTATACGAGAATAGCAGTTGGTTAGATTTTCGGACATTGTAATGGAAAAATATCCTGCCAAATCGGGAACGCTTTGGAACAAAGCCCTTACTCCGTTATACAGATAATCTTTAACCGCCTGCTCGGAGGTACACATAGAGTAAAAATCACCCTCGTTAGTGCCTTTAAGATTTGGGAATTTGTTAAAGAAATCTGCCGACATTGAGCGTGGCTCATTCAAATATAAATATATACCTATTCCATACTTTTTAGCCTTTTGAACAAGCTTATTAAGTGTGTTAATGCGAGTTTGCCAACCCTTTGAAATGCTTTTATCAAAGGGAAATTCGGTAAGCTGATAAAGTATGCCCTGAAGCCAAATTCCGTTTACACCAACCTTGGCATACTCCTCTAAAAGTCTATCGGGCAGATGGTCGGTTTGCTCATCCAACAAAATATCGCCATACAGCGCAAAATAGGGATAAACCATTCTAATGGAATCATTTTTTTCGGTTTTTACCGTAAATTCACCACTTGTGGGCAGATAAAAATCCTTTAAAAATTCAAATCCGTTGTCTTTGGCTTTTAAAAGAAAAGAAAATCTATTTTTAAAAAGATTTTTAATTTCCTTGGTGCGTTCCAGCTCGGTTTCTGTTAAAGGAGCGTATTGTGGTGGTGTAACAGATGGTTTTAAGGAGCCTAGCTTTACCCACAAAAAATCGTCCTCTTTTAAAATAAAGGCAAGTTCTTCATCGCTAATATCAAGCAGGGTTAAAATTTGCTCATAGCTTAAAAGGTGCCAATTGTTACGAATTATGGTAAGATAGCCACGTTTTAGCCAAATTTCGTTCACTTTTTGTTCAGGATTAAGCCCCATAAGCTCGGCTGTTTTTTTAAGCTCTAAAACAGTTGTATCAAGTGCTTTTGCTAGTCGTGCAGCCGGCACATAGCCCCAATTTCGCCATAAAACAGCCTGCCAAGCGGTTGGGAAATACTCATAATTTAATGCTGATTTTTCTGAAACCTTTGGTAATACACTCATTTTATTCACCCGACTTAAATATCTTTAAATGAATATTAACATATATTTGCGTTTTTTACAATACAAATATTTTATTTTTAGTACGATTTTTTATTTATTAATTTTAATTCTCTTCAAATTTCTTTTTATATTGTAACGGTGTCATTCCAAACTGATTTTTAAAAAGATGAATATAGTTGGAATAATCTGAAAATCCGCTCTTATAAGCCGCTTCAAATACCTTATCTCCTCTTCTTAAATATTCCATTGAAGCTATAAGCCGCTTTTTTCTCAGCACGGCAAAGGGAGATGAATTTAAAGCCTCCTTGAATCGGCGTTCCAGAGTGCTTGGGCTTATATTACAAGCCTCGGTTAGTTCTTTAATTGTTATCTCCTCACTCAAATGCTCATCCATATACTGAAGCACCTGAATTGTATCATCAGGTATTCCATTCAGGCTATCGGTATAACTCACCTTTTTTCCGCCGTTTAATATATGAATTATCTTTAAAAAATTAATTCGGCGTTTTAAAAAATCAATATCATTTTGCAACAGTTCATCAAGCAATCGGCAGGTTTCGGTAAGCTCATCTTCACTTAAATGAATAAGATTATCCATACCCTTTTCCCGTTTAAAAAACAGTTCCAAAAAATCCTCATTCTGCTCTGCAGAAAAGGTTATCCAATAATGTTTATGACAGTTTTCTGAATGATAAATACAGTGATGGTATTCATAAGGTCTAGTAATTATTACACTACCTCTAGACACAGGATATATGCGGTTTTCCACCTCGAAGGAAACATCACCGCTGAGATTTAAATATATTTCACATTCTTTATGAATATGAGATTCATTCTGATTTATTTTGAAAGAATTTTCTAAATCCACATAGCTTATAGAAAAATCCACCTTAGACATTTGAACAAGAGAAAATTTATTAGTTTTAATTTTAACCACCTCGTTTTGACGATTATATCATATTTTTAGGCAAAATTTCAATATAAATATAATTAAATTTTTGCTATACTGTTATATGAGGTGATTTTTTGAACTATTTACTTGTAACAGCCGCAACGTTGCTATTGGCTTTTGACTTTTCGCTTTCAAAAAAATACCAATCATTAGAGGGTTCAGACCCCCTGGCGGGACTTAAATTTAACCTATTTATAGGCTTATTTACTGCCATTATATTTTTTGTAATATCGGGATTTAAATTGCAGTTTTCACCATTTTCTGTAATTCTTGCATTTGCGCTTTCCTTATTCGGTATGCTTTACAGCGTGATTGGTTTCAGAATACTAAAAAACGGCAATGTAGCCCTATATTCTATATTCCTTATGAGTGGCGGTATGCTGATGCCCTACCTATTTGGTATTGCATTTTGGGATGAAACTCCTACCATCTTAAGAATAATAGGAGTTATTATAATACTTATAGCGGTAATGCTTTTTGACTTTAAAAGGTCATCCGCAACCAAAACACAAATACTTCTTTGCATAGCGGTATTTTTACTTAACGGTTTTGTTAGCATAATATCAAAATACCATCAGATAAACACAACCTATGAGATGGTCGACAGCGCTGTATTTGTAATGTACTCAGGTATGGCAAAGTGTATTTTAAGTTCAATACTGTTACTGTTTAATAAAGGCAATCATACTGAAATTAAGCATAAATTCTGCTTTAAAAAAAGCTTGGCATTTTACATAACCGTATTTTCTGCACTAATAAGCGGTGTTTCTTATCTACTTCAGCTTATAGGCGCAAAGAATTTACCTGCCACTGTTTTGTATCCACTTGTTACGGGGGGCAACATAATTTTTTCATCCATTGCAGGTAAAGTATTTTTTAAAGAAAAACTCAACAGGCTTCAGTTAATAAGCATCGCTCTTTGCTTTATAGGTACACTTTTATTTTTGTAGGTGATATAAATGGAATTTTTAAATAACAATCAACTTTTTGATTTCATCTATGGCGGCACACCTTTTGGGGAGCTGGAATATGAGATTTCAAAAACCGAAAACGGCAACACCCTTACTACCATATACTCCCTTTCCACAGGTCTAAAAATAACCAATGTTTTAACAAAGCACGGTGATGCTTATGAGTGGGTAAACTATTTTGAAAATACTTCTGATACGGATAGTGAGATTATATCTGACCTTTGGGATTGCGCGGTTCAACTTCCTCTGCCTTATGAGGAACCATACAAGCCCTCAGCATATCTTCCCGATATTAAGGATATGACCCTTATTTACAATCCTTGCGGCTCCAATCACATATACAACGAATTTACTTCGGATGCTGAAACAACGGTTTGGAACCGTAAAAAAGGCGAAATACGCGTTGGCCAAACCAAAAGCTACGCCCCGTTACGCGGTCGCTCCAGTTATGGTATAGCTCCTTTTTTTAATATTCACAAGTCAGGCGAAGGCTATGTCATCGCCATTGGCTGGACAGGTCAATGGAATTGCAGTATAACCCGTAATGAGGATAGTGTAACCCTTAAGTCAAAAATTGAAGCAACAAATTTCAAATTGTTATCAGGCGAAAGAATACGCACATCGTCAATAGTTATAATGCCCTATAAAAACTGTGATTTTAACACATCACAAAACAAGTGGCGCCGCCTTGTGAAAAGTGATTTTTCGCTTATAGGTAGTGAAGGCAGAGAAAAATATTGCCCTATTTGTGCAAGTATCTGGGGCGGTATGAAAACATCATCCATTCTTAAAAGGCTTGAAATAATAAAGGAACACAATCTACCATATGAATATATATGGATGGATGCAGGTTGGTGTGGCGGCGATACAAAACCCACTCCCGACGAATTCGAGGGTGACTGGGCAATGCACACGGGTGATTGGCAGGTAAGTCCGCTTATCCACCCGGGTCATCTTACCGACGTTGCCGAAGCCATTCATAAAATGGGTAAAAAATTCATTCTCTGGTTTGAGCCTGAACGGGTTTTATACCACCTTCCTATTGTCGCTAAGCATCCCGAATACTTTTTAACCCTGCCCAATGCAGGTAATCTTCTGCTTGATTTAGGTAATCCGAAAGCCTTTGATTATTGTTGCAAAACCATTGGCGATTTGATTGAAAAAATAGGTGTTGATTGTTACCGTCAGGACTTTAATATGGATCCTATTGATTATTGGCGAAGTAATGAGAATGATGACCGAAAGGGCATTGCTGAAATAAAACATATAACAGGGCTATACGCTTTTTGGGATTATTTGTTGGAGCGCTTTCCCCACCTTATAATTGACAATTGTGCATCGGGTGGCAGAAGAATTGATATTGAAACTCTTCGCCGCAGTGTTCCTCTTTGGCGAAGCGATTATCAGTGTGCCGGCAATTATCCTAATGAAGGCTCGCAGTGTCATCAACTTGGTTTTAACACCTGGCTTCCGTATTCCGGTACGGGAGGTGGTAGGGATTATGATACCTATCGAATACGAAGCTCCTACAGTCCCGGACTTACCACCAACTATGCATACAGTGAGCATAGCAACTTTGGTAATGACCCCGAAAATTTATTGTGGATAACGGCAAGAATAACCGAGCTTAAAAAGCTTCGCTTGATTATGGATGAGGATTTTTATCCACTTACAAGTGTCAGCGACAATGATGATATATGGTCAGCTTTACAGTTTGACCACCCCTCAACAAAAGACGGAGCAGTTCTTTTGTTCCGCAGAAAAAACGCACCTTATGAAACCGCAATCTTCACCCTGAGGAATATTGATGAAAATGCAGTTTACATCTTCACCGATGCTGACAATAACAACACCTTCACCTTAATGGGAAGTGAACTTAAAGAAAAGGGATTTAAAATTACTGTACCCGAAAAGGAAACTGCTAAAATTTATTTCTATAAAAATATGTATTTAATTTAGTTTTACCGTAATTAGCATAACTGCGGCTTTTGGGAGTGTAATAGGTGCGCTTAAATCAATAGCTTTTTCTTCTTCGGGAACAACGGTGTAAGGGTTCTCAAAGGTATTATGACTTGTTATATGTTCGCCCTTTAAAAGTACGGCGGTTGAAGAAATTACCTTTTGTTCGTTGCCTAATAAATCCAGTTTAAGCTCGGCATCATCTGTGCAGGAAAGATTTGCAAGGGTGACAGTCAGGGTGTTATCCTTAACCGAGGATGAAACCGAAACAGAACTTAAAAGTTCTTCATTATTGCTTACAATAGTTTTAAGGGCTTTACCACCTTGGTGTCCCTTGAACATATCAAAAACATAATAGGTTGGTGTTTCAATAAACTTTTCATTTTCGGCTAGGAAAAGAGCGTGAAGATTGTTGCAAACCTGAGCAACATTAGCCATTTGCACCTTATCGCAGTTATTGTTGAATATGTTGAGGGTAAGGGCAGAAACCACCGCATCACGCACGGTAGATTGTTGTTCAAAAAGATTTTTGCCCTTGCTTGGACCTGATCCCCCTTTATACCAACATCCCCACTCGTCAACAACCAACTTCATTTTATCCTCAATTCCATAGGCTTTGGCAAACGAAAAATGTCGGTTTATAAGATAATCCATTTGGTTTGCTACTTGAATAATTTTCTTCCAACCATCTTCACCAAAATCCACGCCATTTTCACCCGGACGGGCATAAAAATGATAGGTTAAACCGTCATATTTTGTGTGTCTAGTTTTGGAAAGATTTTTGCAAACATCCTCTGTCCAAAAATAATCGGCTGCATTTGCACCGCCAACAAAAAGCTTATCCTCTTTTCGCTTTAAATTTTTAAGAACGGCAGAAAATTTGCGGTATTCAAGAGCGTAATAATTGGGCGTCATTTCGCCGCCATCACCCCAGTTTTCGTTACCGATTCCCCAATACGGAATATCAAAAGGCTCGGGATGTCCGTTTTCTTCGCGTTCCAAAGCCAAGGTGGTTGTGCCCTTTGGCGATAAACAATAGTCCATCCAATCCCTTGCCTCCATAGGGGTTATAGAGGTTATGTTAATGGCAAAATACGGCTTGGTTTCCAATATTTCGCAAAGCTCCATAAATTCGTGAGTACCAACCTCGTTGGGTTCGTATTTACCGTCTGCAAAATCCCACCAATTACGCCTGATAGGACGGTTTTCACCAATGCCGTCACGCCAATGATAGGTTTCTGCAAAGCATCCTCCCGGCCAACGAAGTACGGGAGGATTAATTTTTTTAAACTTTTCAATAAACTCCTTGCGCCAACCCTTTATGTTGGGGATTTTGGAGTCTTTACCTACCCAAATTCCGCCATAAATTACACCGCCAATATGCTCGGAAAAATGGCCGTATATTTCGGGGGCGATTTCACCAATTTTATCGGGAAAAACAATACTTACCTTTTTCATAATAAAAATCCTTTCAACATTAGATTTTACAAATTCATTATATAACAAAGGTATTGACTTTTCTCGTCATTTTTTATATACTAATAGTCAAAAGTTATCTTTTTTAGGAGTAAAATGATGGTATATTATCAAACCGATAATTCTACAAAGCCCTATAATTACAACAAAAGAATTAACACTGATTATTGCTTTCCATTACATCTTCATAGAGATTTTGAGTTAGCCTATGTTGAAGGGGGTTGCTGTACCCTAACAGTTGATGGAAAGGCACAAGAACTAAAAGTCGGCGAATTTGCACTTATACTGCCTAACTGCATACATAGTTACTATACTAAAGAAAAATCCAAGGTTTCGGTTTATGTTTTTTCAAAGGAATATGTATCGGAATTTCATAAGCTTTGTAAAAATAAGGTGTGTGACATAAATTGCTTTTTTATGAAAGAAGAAGAAAAAACTGTTTTTTTAAATGCTCTTGTTTCAAAAGCTCCCACAATTTTGGATATAACGGTAGCAATGAATATAGCTTGCTCGGCTTTTTATAAGCATAACGGCACTAATTTTAAAAAATCTTCCTTCTCGTCCACCGATAACCTTATGCACAAAATCTTGAACATCATAACAGAGCGTTATAAGGAGGATATTTCCCTTAAAGGTCTTGCCAAAGAATTGGGATACGAGGAGCATTACATTTCCCGTTGCTTTAATAAATATTTTGGTAAAAATTTCAAAGCATTTATAAACGAACTTAGAATTTCTTTTGCTATCGAATATATGAATAAAAACCCCAATTTAACTATTACACAAATAGCTTTAGCAAGTGGATTTCAGTCGGTCAGGAGCTTTAATAGAGCTTATAAAACCATTATGGGCACAACACCAAAAAATTCAAAACAATAATATTTAAAAATCGAACTTTTAATACTTGTAAATTAAAGCAAAATTTGGTATAATAATTTTTAAATATATCTCTTTACTCATTTGTAAAGAAATAGGAGGAAATTTAAATGGAAAATAAAAAGTTTTATTTAACTACAGCTATTGCCTACACATCAAGCAAACCCCATATCGGCAACACCTATGATATTGTTTTGGCAGATATGATTGCAAGATATAAGCGAATGCAGGGTTATGATGTATTTTTCCAGACAGGCTCGGATGAGCATGGTCAAAAAATTGGCGAAAAGGCTGCCGCAAAGGGTATTAGCCCCAAAGAATATGTTGATGAGGTTTCTGCCCAGATTAAAGCCGTTTGGGACAGTATGAATGTTACCTATGATAAATTCATCCGCACAACTGATGATTACCACGAGGATGCGGTTAAAAAGATATTCACCAAGCTTTATGAGCAGGGTGATATTTACAAAAGCACCTATGAGGGCAAATACTGCGTTCCTTGCGAATCTTTCATAACCCCCTCTCAGCTTGTAGACGGTAAATGCCCCGACTGTGGAAGAGAGGTTATTAATTCCAAAGAAGAATCTTACTATCTCAAGCTTTCAAAATACGGTGACAGACTTATGAAGTATTATGAGGAAAATCCCGACTTCATTAAGCCCGATTCCCGCCGTAATGAAATGATAAATAACTTCTTAAAGCCCGGTCTTGAGGATCTTTGCGTATCCCGTAGCTCCTTTAAATGGGGTGTACCCGTTGAGTTTGACCCCGACCATGTTGTTTATGTTTGGATTGACGCTCTTTCCAACTACATCACCGGTATTGGTTATCATCCCGACGGTAGCAGCGAGCAATACAAAAAATACTGGCCTGCAGATTTGCATGTTATTGGTAAGGATATTGTTCGTTTCCACACCATTTATTGGCCCATTATTCTTATGGCTTTGGGTGAGCCTTTACCAAAACAGGTACTCGGTCATCCCTGGGTGCTTTTCGGTGAAGATAAAATGAGCAAATCACGCGGCAATGTTATTTACGCCGACGAACTTGCCAAACGCTTTGGCACCGATGCAGTGCGTTATTACCTACTCAGCGAAATTCCCTTTGCTCAGGACGGCAACATCACCCACGAGGCCTTTATTGGCAAATACAACACCGACCTTGCAAATACTCTTGGCAACCTTGTAAACCGCAGTATTGCAATGACCAACAAGTATTTTGATGGCAAGGTATTCAGAAAGCATCTTGAGGGCGAATTTGACAACGATTTGGTTGAAACCGCCGCCAAAACCGTTACAAAGTTCTATGAGCTTATGGATAAATACCACAACGCTGAGGCAGTTAATGAGATTATTAATCTTGCAAAGCGTTGCAACAAGTATATTGATGAAACAACCCCTTGGGTTCTTGCTAAAGATGAAGCAATGCAAAACCGTTTAGAGGGTGTGCTTTACAATCTTTTAGAGTGCATCAGACTTCTTAGCATTTTGCTCTATCCCATCATACCCGAAACCTGCGAAAAAATGCGTTCACAGCTTGGCATTATGAATGATATTGCCCTTGACGATTTGAAATTCGGTCTTTATGATGGCTATGCAGTGGCTACTCCCGAAGCACTTTTTGCAAGAATTGATACCGAAAAGGTGCTTGCAGAAATGGAAGAAGAATCCAAAAAGCAGATGGAAGAAGCAGCAAAGGAAAATATTGTTACTATGGAGCAGATTTCCATTGACGACTTTGCAAAGGTTGAGCTTAAAGCCGCTAAAATTTTAACCTGTGAGCCTGTTAAAAAGGCAAAGAAGCTACTTAAACTCACCCTTGATGACGGTAGCGGTGTAACAAGAACCGTTGCTTCCGGCATTGCCCTTTGGTATAAGCCCGAAGATTTAATCGGCAAAACCGTTATTGTTGTTTCAAACCTTAAGCCCGCCACTCTTTGCGGTGTGGAAAGTCAGGGTATGATTCTTGCCGCAGATGCAGGTGAAAATGATGTAAGGGTTATATTCTTAGACGACATCCCCGCAGGTGCTAAAATAAGATAATGGAAAATATAATAAACCCAAACAAACTACCGATTTTTGATTCACACGCCCATTTTGATGATAAAGCCTTTGCGGAGGATTTATCTGAAGTTGTAGCACAGATGAAAGAAAACGGCGTAGTTGGTATTATAAACAATGGTGTAAACTACGAAAGCTCGGCAAAAATAGTCGAGCTTTCAAAAAATTATGATATTTTTTATTCTGCGGTAGGAATTCATCCTGAGGATTTATATAGTGGCGAAAATTTTTCGCCCGATAAACTTTTGCCGTTACTCTCCAACCCTAAAACCGTTGCCATTGGTGAAATAGGTTTAGACTACTATTGGGACACCCACCCTGCCGATGTGCAAAAGCAGTGGTTTGAGGCTCAGCTTGATTTTTCTAAACAGGTAGAGTTACCCGTAATTGTCCACGATAGAGAAGCCCATAATGACACCTTGGAAATACTTAAAAAGCATAAACCAAAGGGTGTTTTGCACTGTTTTTCGGGCAGTAATGAAATGGCAAAGGAAGTATTAAAGCTTGGTATGTATATTGGTGTAGGCGGTGTTGTAACCTTTAAAAACGCACGAAAACTTGTAGAGGTTGTAGCAGATTTACCACTTGACAGACTTCTGCTTGAAACCGATGCGCCATACCTTGCCCCCGTTCCCTTCAGAGGCAAAAGGTGTAAAAGTGATTTAATTTATTTCACCGCCGAGAAAATTGCCGAAATTAAGGGTATTACTACCGAAGAGGTTTTAAATGCATCTTTGGAAAATATAAAAACACTTTATAGTATTAAATAGTAAAGAAGTGATTATATGGGATTATTTAGTTTTTTAAAGAAAAAGAAGATTGAACCTCGTGAAGAACTTTTGAAGTGGGATAAGATGTGGGATTTGTGGACAGAAGAAAAAGCCGAGAGCCCTTATTCTGAGCTTATGACATATCAAAGCGAAATCAACAACGGTGGACACAGCCAATATTTCACAAATGTAGAAAACACAAGTGATTTGCAAAAAGAAATGTCTGCTTTAGAAACTATATTATCTGAAAAATTAAAAGAAAACTTAAATAAGGCATACAAAGCATATCTAATTTTAGAAGAAACTGATGATGAAACGGCAGAGGAAACATTAGAACAATGCGATGATGTCTTTTACGAAAACGAAGAAGAAATAAACCACACATTGGAAGAATATGCTTCAAAGATAAATTTATGAAAAGATACATTACCATTGACGGTGGAACAACCAACACCAGAATTTATTTGGTTGAAAACAAAAATATACTTAAAAGCATTAAATTAAGTCTTGGAGCCAAGGATTGCACTAAGGATAATTCTTATTTCAAAAAATCCATTAAGGAATCTATAGAAAATCTATTAAAAGAGTTTAATTTAAGCGAAAATGACATAACTGCCATCATTGCATCGGGTATGATAACAAGCGAAAGCGGACTTTTTGCGGTAAAGCATACCAATGCTCCCGCAGGGTTAAAAGAGCTTCATAACTCTATGCAAAAAACACTTATTGAAGAAATTTCATCTATCCCATTTTGCTTTATTTCGGGAGTTATTGTGAAAAATGAAGATTTTTTATCCACCGATATGATGCGTGGCGAGGAAGCAGAGATTTTTGGTCTTTTAACCGAAGAAACCAAAAATTATGCCTTTGTTTTGCCCGGCTCACATTCAAAAATCATAACTCTTGACTCTCAAAATCGCATTGAGTCTTGCGTTACATTGCTAACGGGTGAAATGATTTTTTCGCTTTGGAATAGTACCATTTTAAAGGATTCTTTTAGCCTTGATTTTGAGGATTTTAGTGCCGAGTATTTAGAAAAAGGCTATGATGCTTGTTTGGAATTTGGCATTAATCAGGCAATTTTTAAAACAAGAATACTAAAAAACATTTTTGGTGCAAAATCAAAAGAATGTTACAGTTATTTTTTGGGAGTAATTTTTGCAGACGAAATTAAGGCTATTAAAAAAACATCTAAAAAGGGTGTTGTTATAGGCGGCAAAGCCTCATTAAAGCTTCCTATGGCATACCTTATAAAAGCCAAAACCAATTTAGAGGTAATTGCTTTAGATGATGTTCAAACATCAACCGCCACCGCTTTAGGCGCAATTAAAATTTTTGAATTAGAAAAATAACACTATACAAAATCAAAATTGGTATATTTATCCGAATCAAATAAAAATTGAGCAAGCCGAAGCATTAATGACTTTGAAATATTGAAGTTTAAGGGGTCAAATTATGAAAAATAAAGAGATTTTTATAAGCTATAAATCTGAGGAATTTGATGACGCTTTATGGGTGAAAAATCAACTGGAATCAAATGGTATTTCATGCTGGTTGGCACCTATGAGTATTACCGGCGGTGCAAGTTATGCATCTGAAATCCCATCGGCAATACAAAATTGTAAAGTTTTTGTATTAATACTTTCTAATGCGGTTCAAAAATCAAAATGGGTTTCAAGGGAGCTTGATCAGGCAATTAATGCAGATAAAATAATTATGCCATTTATGATTGAGGAATGCACCTTAAATGATGAGTTTAGTTTTTATTTAAGCAATGTTCAACGCTATTTTGCTTGTGATAATAGGGAAGAAGCAATTAAAAAAATGATTGCTGAAATTAAAAATTATATAGGAGAAAAAGAAACTATAACAGAAATAAAAAGCGAAGAACAACAAACTCCTATTATTCAAAAAATACAGGACACTGAACCAACAGCTCCCGATGAAAAATATAATATTAAAAAGTCAAAAACAAATAAAATAAAGAAAACAAATAAAAAAACAGGTATTGTTGCTGCTTTATGTGTTGTGATTGCTCTTATTATAATTATTGGTGGGTGTTTGATTGGTTTTAATATCGGCAACAAGGTTGTTATTGCTGATTCGACATTTTCTAAAACTCAGTATAGCATTACAATCGAGAACAAAGAAATTCACCAAGAAGATATAAATAAGCTAACCGAGTTTGAGGATTTGAATTTTGTTTATTTTAAAAATTGTGTATTAAAGGCTGAAAATCTTAAAGCTTTTAATGAGAATGATTTACTTACATTAGAGCTTTCAAATTGCGGTTTAACAGATGACTTGCTTAGAAGTATAGATTTCAATTCCTTTAAAAGTTTAGGTGTTTTAAATCTTAATGGAAATGATAAAATAACAGATTTAAGCGTACTGACACCCGTTGCAGATACGGTTGGGGAATTACAGATAAATAATATTCATTCAAAAAGTTTTGATTGGCTAAAAAAATTCACAAAGCTTAGAACAATTTATATTGATAATACGGGTATAGATAATCTTGAATATTGTTTAGGAATGCCATATCTTGTGACTTTAAGTGCCAATGATAACAAAATAAAAAATCTTGATGGTCTTGCAAATACAAGTGTATTAGAAAGGGTTTATCTTGCTAATAATCAAATAAATGATATTTCTATTCTTGAAAATTCAGCTTCAACACTTAAAAAATTAAATGCCGATAATAATAAAATATCTGATGCTACAGTTTTATCTAAATGTGCTGGTCTTAATCAAATTTCTATGAACAATAATGAATTAACCTCTGTTTCCTGGTCAAAAGAATTAAATGAGCTTACGCATCTATATTTATCTGATAATAATATTAATAGTCTTGATGGCATTACTCAAAGCACGAAACTTGTTTCATTAAATATTTCAAAAAATAAGTTATCTAAGGTGGATGGTCTTGTTTTTGAAAGAGATTCTTATGTAGCGGCAGATTTTAGCGGTAATAATATAACTGCTTTAAAACTACCCGATAATTGTCACTATAAAGTTTTGGCATTACAAGGTAATCCATTGCAAGACAGCGCTTTTTTATTAGAAGTTTCGGGCTCAATTGTTGGTTTTGATTATTTTGAAAATCTTAAATCGGAAGATTTAAAAGGCTCATCATTTTATACTATTTATGTGGCAGACTGCCCGACAAATCAAATTGTGAAATTGGAAACTGCAAGTTATAAAGTTAAACTTGTTTCATCAAAAGAAATGGAAGAAATGCTGTACAAATAATAAAAAAATATTGTTTTAATTATTTGTAAAATCTTGTAGATATTATTGATTTTGTAAGTATATACTGTTTTGGGCGTTTGGATGTAGTTGTTGGATTAATTGCTTGTCTTATAGGTGTATTTTATTTCTTCTATAAAGAGTTTAAAAAACAAAAAATATAACAAGGAGCAAATATGTCGTTACTTTCTGCTAGCGGTCTTACCAAAATGTTTGGCGACCGCGTTTTGTTTGAAAATGCCGCATTTGCGGTAGAAAAAGGGGATAAAATCGGATTTATCGGTGCAAATGGGGCTGGAAAAACCACCCTTTTTAAAATAATAATAGGTGATGAACCTTCCACAAAGGGTGAGGCGGTGCGCCAATCGGGGCTTAAAATAGGCTATTTGGAGCAGCATGCTTGCAGTAGCGAAAATTGTACCGCTTTGGAAGAAACTCTAACCGTTTTTCGTGATTTGCAGATTATGGAAAACGAGCTTGAGTTAGTAAATGCTCAGCTTATGAATAATTCTGATGCCAGTCTCATCGAAAAACAAATTGTTCTTACCGAAAAATTCCAAAATGAGGGTGGTCTTACATATTTCAGCCGCACAGAGGCGGTGCTTGCAGGTCTTGGATTTTCTAAAGAGGAAACAGGGCTTAGTGTTTCGGCTTTAAGCGGTGGGCAACGCTCAAAAATTGGTCTTGCAAAGCTTTTACTATGCAAAAATGATTTAATTCTACTTGATGAACCTACCAACCATTTGGATATTGAGTCTATAGCTTGGCTAGAGGAATTTTTGCTTTCCTATAGCGGTGCGGCAATTATAATTTCCCACGACCGTTTCTTTTTAGATAAGGTAACCACTAAAACAATGGAGCTGGAAAATAGAAAAATCTATTTTACAAAGGGTAATTTCAGTCGATATTTAGAGCTTAAAGAGGAAAGACTTGAAGCCGAGCGCAGAGATTTTGAAAATAAAAGCCGTGAAATCAAACGAATAGAAGGTATAATTGAACAACAGAAGCGTTGGAACCGCGAGCGCAATATAAAAACTGCAGAGAGTAAGCAAAAGCAAATTGATAGAATAGCCGAAACAATGGTTAAAACCGAGAGCGAAACTCATAATGTGAAAATTTCTTTTTCTGTAAAAAATCAAAGCGGTTCAACCGTATTGACGGTTACCAATGACCGTTGTGACTTTGAAGATGTTAATCTTTATAAAAATTCCTCTTTTGTTATCGAAAGGGGAGAAAGAGCTTGCCTTATTGGTCCCAATGGTGTGGGTAAATCTACCCTTTTAAAAAGGCTTGTGGCAAATGAAAGTCCATCTTTTTTAAGGGGAGTGGGGGTGTCGGTAGGCTATTTCGACCAGTTTCAGGACAGCCTTAATCCCAAAATAACCCCCTTTGATGAGGTTCATAATACCTATCCTTTTATGACCGATACCGCCGTTAGAAATTCCCTTGCCGCCTTTGAATTTAAGGGCGATGATGTTTTTAAACTTAACAGTGAACTAAGTGGTGGTGAAAGGGCAAGGGTTTCACTTTGCAAGCTTGTGCTATCGGGAAATAATTTTTTGGTTTTGGACGAGCCAACAAATCACTTGGATTTATATTCTCGTGCCGCTTTGGAAAAGGCTTTGCTAAGTTTCGATGGTACACTTTTTATAGTATCTCACGACCGTTATTTCATAAACCGTATAGCCGATAAAATTATCCTTTTAAAGCCCGATGAAACGGTTACTATTAAGGGTAATTATGATGATTATTTGGCGTGGTGTGAGAAAAATGCAGTGCAACCAATAGATTTGCCAAAAGCAGAAGAACCTATAAAAAAGGGTAAAGAGGATTATATAAATAAAAAGAAACAACGCTCCGAACTCGCAAAGCTCAGAACCGCCGTTTCAAGGTGCGAAAAGGAAATTGCCGATTTGGAGCAAAAATCTGAAGAACTTAAAGCCACAATAGAACAGTGCGGTACAGATTACCAAAAGTTAACCGAGCTTACCACACTTCTAGAGCAAACCGAAGAAATCCTTCTTTTAAAAATGGATGAATGGGAAGCGGCTTCTGCAGAGCTTTCCAAAATGACCGAATAAAAATGGTTTTCAAAAAACAATATCTCTTAATTTTTTATGACTTTTTTTATACTTTAAAAGGATATATTCATAGTAATACCATCAATAGTATTGTATAATCTCTTGCAAGAGGTGACTAAAATGAATAAAATGTTAAAATTCGGTACACCTGCAACCTGCTTTGAGGAAAGTTTACTGCTTGGCAATGGTTTTTTAGGCGCCGCGGTTTATGGTGGTGTTGGCACCGAGCGTTACAGTATGAATGAGGCGACTCTTTGGACTGGTTTTCCAATGGAAGCAGAAAATCCCAAAGCCAAAGAAGCGCTTAAAAAAGCTCGGGAGTTTATTAAAACAGGTAATTTTGCCGAAGCCGTAAACTGTATTGAACAAGGTTTTTCAGGCACTTTTAGTCAAGTTTATTTACCTCTTTGTTCCTTATATATTGAAAACGGAATAGAGCAGTTTGATACCTATAATCGCACCCTTGATATGGAAACGGGTGTTTTAAAGGTTGATTATACCAGCGGTGAGCAAAAGGTATCCAGAGAAAGCTTTATCAGCAATCCCCATAGGGCTATGGCTGTTAGAATAAAGCAAAAAAACGTGCCGCTTACTAAAATTTACATAAAGTCTGACCTTCAGTGCAGTATTTCAAATTGTGATGATGGTCTTGTGTTAAGTGGAATTGCCCCTTGTTGTGAGTTTCCTGTTGGAAGGCGTGCGCCATTAAAGGATATAACCTTTTATTATGAAGATGACGCTAGAAAAGGTATGCGTTATAAAGGTGTTTTAAAGGTAAAAAGCAACGGAGAGTTTCGCTTTAACGGGGACACTATTGAACTTTTAAATGCAACTGAAATCACCCTTTATTTTACCGCCAGAACCTCCTTTAACGGGTTTGATAAGCATCCCTTTTTAGACGGTGCCGACTGTGAATCCTTGTGCGATAATGATATGAACTGCGTGGAGTCTGAAACCTTTGAGAGTTTGAAATCGGTACATATTTCCGATTTCAGTACACTTTTTAACCGCACGGATTTTACCCTTTGCAATAACGAATCTAACATTTATACCGATGAACTTTTAAAGGAACATAAAAGTAACGCCCTTTATGAATTGCTTTTCAATCTAGGTAAATATCTTACTATTTCAGGTTCGCGCAAGGGCGGTCAACCAATGAATTTGCAAGGTATTTGGAATGAACTGGTTGATCCACCATGGAACAGTAATTATACCATTAATATTAATACCGAAATGAATTATATGCCTACCTTGGCGCTTAATCTTTCGGAATGTTTTGAGCCATATGTAAAATTAGCGACAGAACTTGCTGTGAACGGCAAAAAAATTGCCGAGGAATGGTATGGTGTTAAGGGAATTATATCTCACCATAATACCGATATTTGGCGAATGGCTAACCCCGTTGGAAGTCAAAATAAAGATTCCCACGTTTGGAGTTTTTACAACACTTCCTTTGGTTGGATACTTTGGGGATTAAAAGAAAAGTTTTTAATAGAGCAAGATTATGAATATCTTAATGACACCCTTTATCCTCTTTTAACCGAGTGTGCCGAAACCTATATTTCTCTTTTTATAGAGGATGAGAACGGAAATCTGTATCTCAGTCCCGCAACCTCACCTGAAAATTCTTTCCTTTTAAGTGACGGAACCAAGTGCGCTTTAACAAAACATACCGCTATAAATAATGCAATTTGTCGTGATACCTTAAAAACTGCCTCAGAATTTTCTGAACTTTTGGGTGAAGATGAGGCATCAAAACGCTTCGGAGAATATGCAAAAAGGGTTGCTCCTTACGAAATTACTTCGGACGGCAGAATTATGGAATGGGATACAGAATATCCCGAGGCAGAGGTCGAGCATCGTCATGTTTCCCATCTTTACGGACTTCATCCCGCGCGAGAAATCGCTCCGTATAACGCACCTGAACTAGTTGAAGCGGCAAAAAAATCTCTTGATGTTCGTGGTGATAAGGGTACGGGCTGGTGCATTGCCTGGAAGGCTAATATGTGGGCAAGACTTTTTGACGGCAACCGAGCCCTAAGCTTGCTTGATAATCAGCTAACCTATGTTAAACCCGAACCTAATGTGCGTGGAGGACTTTTGGGTGGAACCTATTCAAATATGCTTTGCGCACATCCGCCCTTCCAAATTGACGGTAACTTTGGCGCAACCTCGGCAATAATTGAAATGCTTGTACAGGCAAATGGCAAAGACCTTTATATTTTACCCGCTTTACCTGATAAATGGGAAAGCGGCAGTATTAAGGGAATAAAAATTGCAGGTGGAGTAATTATAGATATTAGCTGGGAAAATCACCAAGCAACCGAAGTGAAATTCAACCCACCCGAAAAGGAAAAAGAATATAATATTATTTACAAAATATAAGAAAAATCGGCTTTCTCTTAAAATTGAGATAGCCGATTTTGTTATTATTTTGATTTTTTTCTTATCTCCTTCGGTAAAGCAAAGTATCTCTTTTTCATTACATTCCTAAGTTGATTGGTTGAATAATATCCAACCTTGTTTGCAATCTCCTCAACTGAAAGGTCGGTGGTTTTAAGCAAAGTATCGGCTTTAACGGCTTGAATTCTGTGTTTCATCTCAATAGGTGATACATTAAGGACTTTATAAAATGTGTCTCTTAGTTGTCTCTCACTTATTTCACAGTATTTCGCTAATTCCTTTATAGAATAATCGTCGTTTTCCTTCATAAATTCAAGCGCTTTTTGAAGCCTTATGTTATATTTATCGGTGTAGGGTGTAACGGTATTTTGAAAAATATCCAAAAATTTATATGTTTTCCAAATAACATTAACTGTAATATTTCTTTCAAAACGGGTTAAAATCGGTATTTCATTAAAGGCATCCTTTAATTCATCACTCATTTTGATTGCTTGCAGCGGATATCCAAGCAAATCTACTTTAGGTAAATAGTGTAATCGCAAAACCGTGCCGTGACATTTTGGTTCGGCTAAAATTTTTGCCTCGGCAAACTGTCCTAAAGGTATGTAAAGCAAATCCCCCTTTTTGGCAATGACGGTTTTACCTTGGGAGTTGACGATAATTTTGCCTTCCTCCACAGAACGAAAAATGTGTTGGCCAATAGTATTTTCGTTATTAAATTCTACACTTTGGTTATGCCAGTATTTATATGCGTGAAATGAATCATTAAAAATATTATGCAAAACCCCACCTCCCAAAACCGCCGAAAATTGCGTTTTTAAAACAGAATACAGTATTGTTAGATTCAATAAAAAGCTATATAATAAAGTTAAACTTGAGTAATATCGTGAAAGCTTTCTATAAAAAAGATAACACACGATATTTTTAATGTCAAGTCTAAAAAAGAGGAGGATTTTTATGAAAAAAGCATTAGCAATTTTGCTAACATTTATTCTTACCTTTAGTTGCTTTAGCATCTTAGGTATAACAGTGTTGGCAGAAACAAGCCTTTTAGAGCCCGGCTTTGATAATTGGTATTACAATGCCGGCAGTTTAAACTCGAAGGATGAAAACGGCGATGGCGTTAATGATTATGTTCGTATTACCAGTACAACTAAAAAATCTAACGTAGCTGTTGCTACCGCACCCTTTGAGCTTATTCCTGAAAACGAGTACGAGCTTTCTTTCTACATTCGTATTCCCGACGGTAGTAATAGCTTCTTAGTTGACGGTGCATTTAAAGCACCTGAAGTTATTATTTATGAGCCGACTGTTAGCGCAGATACGGGCAAAGCAACCACAGTAGGTACTGTATCTGCCACTCAAACATCAAACAATTATTATGCCTATAGATACAACAACAAAACGGATACAAGCTTAAGCTGGAGCCGTCGTTTGGATTTTAGCGCAGAATGGACAGTAGACGGCTATGAAGCATTAACAGTAACAAGATACTCGAACTTTGCGCCTTCCAGCCAAAAAACTCTTTTTGGTGAAACAGCCGATGTAAAAGAGATTTATGCAAACTGGACCAAAATAACAGCTAAATTTACAGCCCTTGCAGATGAAGATGGCGAAACCTCCCAAACAACAGCTGTTTGCTTCAATGTAAAAGATATTGGAAAGCTTGACGGATATATGCTTGATATTAAAGATGTTACACTTGTGAATAAAACAGCCGAAGCTACAGAGCCTGAAGAACCCGATGAACCCGAACCGGAGCCAGAACCCGAAGCAATGGATTTTGAAGATGCAACTAAATGGGGACTCAACGGTTATAAATCTACTCAGCTTGCAGGCTATGAGGGACACGTAACTCCTGAGGATTATCTGAATGTAACGGAAAACACCGATCCTACTTATATTTTAGATGGTGATTCATCTATAAAACTCTCTACCAATAGCCGTTGGTATGATTATAAGCTTACAGATCTTAAATCAAACACAAAATATGCTCTTAAATTCTCATATCTTGCAAAAGACCCTAAAAAACCTGATAGCTCGATAGATAAAAATATTCTTTCTATGTATGGTATTTTTAACTATGCAGCAAGCGACGCGAATTTAACAAATAAGAGCGTTAAAAATGCTTTGGGATATTTAAATTATGTTAATACCACCGGATATGTAATTTTAGATGATGATGGTTTAGGCGCTTCCGATTATTATAAGAATGGTGTTAGAGCAATTACCGTAAAGGAAGAAGGCGATGTTTGGTATACTGCTACCTTGTATTTTAATACCAGTGTGGTGAAGGATACACTTGCCCTTGTAATGTACACTAATTGCAACAATGTTTATTTAGATAAATTCCAATTAGTTGAAGTTGACTATACTAATCCTGCTCAAGATTTTAACGCACCTGAGATTAGCGAAAAAACTAAAAAAGGCCCATTTATATCAGAAAATACAACCTCATATCTTTATGAAAACTGCACCTCTGAAGATTATGAAGCCTATTTAGCAACCCTTGAAAATGCAGAATTTGTACAGTATGCTACCAACGCATACGGTGATAACAAGTTTGCGACCTACACCAAGGGAAATACAACCGTAACAGTTACATACACCCCCAATAATGGTACTATCCTTGTTACAGATCAAGCAACAGATACCTTGCCCACTACAAAAGAGCAAAATGTTTATGAGGATAAGGGACTTCAGCCTCTTATCATTCAGCTTGACCATAACAATACAACAAACGGCGGAATCGGTATGAGCTATATCATTCGCCTTGCAGATGGAAGCTATATTATAGTTGATGGCGGTCATACTGAAACTAAGTTTGATAATGCTATTAGACTTTATGATTTGCTTCGTCAGTACACTCCTAACGGTAAAATTAAAATTGCTGCTTGGCTTATCACCCACTGCCACAGTGACCATATTGGTGGATTTATCAGCTTTGTAGAACGTTATAGTAACGAAGCAGATATTGAACAGGTTATTTATAATTCCGCTTCTTATGAGCAATTTAAAGCTAATGCAGATGCATCAGATAAGGCAACACAAAAAGAGCCAATACTTCCAAGTTATATTAATCAAGATGCCTTTACAGCAGCCGTTGAACTTTTACGTGACAGTGGCACAAAGATTTCTACCTGTCACAGTGGTTATGAGTATAATATCAGAAATGCTGTTATTAACGTTATGTTCACACTAGAAGACGTTTTCCCCAAGGTATTTTCAGTAGATTATAATGATGCCAACAACACCTCGTCTGTATTTAAAATTTCCTTTACAGATGAAAACATTGACCAAACTTTACTTATCACAGGTGATAGCTCTAAATTTGAGTGTGAGGCAATGTATAACAAATACACCGGTGATGAGTTGAAATCAACCTTTGTTCAGGTTATTCACCACGGTATTTCTTACGGCACTTATGAGCTTTATGCAAAAATAAATCCCGAAGTTGTTCTTTGGCCATCAGGCTATTCTCGTATAATGAGTCAGCTTTATCAGTCACAAAACCAATATTTTATTGCTGAAGAAACCGGTGTTAAAGAGATTGTTCTTTCCGATTACGGAACCAGAGTATTTGCACTTCCTTACACCGCCCCCGAGGGACTTGTCGGTTTTGAAAGATTTACCCTTCCTGACGATATGGCAAGTGTAAACTCCCTTGAGAATTATATTGGTGTTTCAATCCGTAGAGCTGATGGTGATACTAAACAAGCATTACGCTTTAAATTTGGTATTCCTGAGCAGGTTATAAGCTCACAAACCGAAAGCGGATATAAGGTTGTTGAGTATGGCGCAATGGTAAGTGAATCCTCAACCAATCTTAATTATTATTCAGGTAACAAAGCTTACGTTACAGAAAATGCTGTAAAAACCTATAAAGGTGTTTCGTATAATAAGGCAGAAAACAAAAACATTGTTTTCGATTATACTAACTATGCAAATCTTGATGATGGTGTTAGCCGCAGAACCAACTACACTAGCGCACTTAATAATATTGGTGTAGATAAAAACGGTAATACCGATTACTCAAAATACGATACAACTTATTACATTCGTGCATATATTGTATTTGAAAATGCAGAAGGTGATACCAAGGTTTACTACGGTGATATTCAGTCTGCAAGTGTATTTGCAGTAATGAAAGCTGCATTGGAGTCGGATAACGCCGATGATATTACCTATGTTAAAAATTTCCTTGATGGCAAGGTAGAAGGCTTTACTGCCGATGCCGCCGCCATTAAAAAGGCTTGGACTTCAGATGAAACCCGCGCATCTCTCTACACTCCCGTAAATTAAATTAAGCTTGTGACTATGGCATCTCCTCTCAAAAAGCCATATAAAAAAGGAGAACCTCATTTTCGGGGTTATCCTTTTTTTAGTTAATTGTTAAATCGGTTGGAGTTAGCCTAATAGAGTAACAATACTATTGACATTACTTTTAGGTGTGCTATAATATATACATATTTTTTTGGAGGTAATTTTATGATATGCGAAGAACTTAAAAGCAGAAACCTACCGTCCCTTAAATCCCGCGAGGAAATGGTAGAAATTTTGCAGCGTGAGGAATACGGATATTTGCCTGATGTTGAATATAAGCTTGAAGCTTCCGAGCCTTTGTTACTTGAGCGCCGTTATGCAAGCGGTATTTCTTGCACTCGTCCCTTTGGCAGAGTGTGGTCCAGCTTTGTGGATTTAACTGTTACAACCGAGTTTGGCAGTCATACATTTAAGGTTTACCGATTACTTCACAACGATGGAAAAAAGCGTCCGCTAATTTTACTTAATAATATCCACCCCGGCAATGCATCACACTATTTTCCCATTGAGGAATTAAGTGAGTATGAAGTAGATTATCTTGTATTTTGCTATAAGGATTTAGCATCAGATGATGCGGATTTTTCTAATGGTTTAGCACCAATTTTACTTCCAAATGGTCAGGAGACCGATACCACCTGCGGTAAAATTATGATTTGGGCTTGGGGGGCAATGCGTGTTTTGGATTATGCTTTGACCTTGCCCGGTACCGACCCCGAAAACGTTGCTATTTTAGGTCATTCCAGACTTGGTAAGACCGCTTTAGTAACGGCTATGATGGATAAAAGATTTAAATATGCTTTTTCAAACAATTCGGGCTGCGGAGGTGCAGCTTTAGCTCACGGTAGCACGGGACTGACTGTAAAAGGGGACTACTTTACCCCCGGACGCGGAGAAAATATTTGCGATTTAACAACCAGCTTCCCTTATTGGTTCTGCAAAAACTATTTAAAATATAGTGAAAAAATGTATGCTGATGAGTTTGATCAACACTATTTAATCGCATCTATTGCTCCTCGCTATGTTGTAGTAGGCTCTAACAGTGCGGATGATTGGGCTGACCAAAAATCTGAGCAATTAGCCTGCCATGCCGCTAGCCCCGCTTGGGAGGAGTTAGGTCTTAAAGGCATTACAGAGTGCGATCATTTTCTGAACCCCGGCGAAGCCTGTTTAGATGGACGAGTTGGTTATTTTATGGTTGACTTCTTCCACTTTTTATCCCGTCATTCATGGCACAGATATTTAGAGTTTATTGAACTTCATAAAGACGAAAGGGTATAAATATGAAAACATTATTTTGTGGTGATATTTCACCAACAACTCTTACAAATCCCTTATTCGAAAAGGGTGATATAAAAGCGCTTTTTTCGGATGTTGCAGAAATTTTTAAGGGTAACGATGTTAATTTTATAAACCTTGAGTGTGCCCTTACCGAAAGTGAAGTACAAATTAAAAAAATGGGCGGTGCGTTAAAGGCAGCACCCAAAACTGCTCAAACCCTTAAAAAATTGGGTGTAAATTATGTAGGGCTTAGTAATAATCACATTTTTGATTTTGGTATAAGGGGAAGTAATGATACAATAGATGCGCTTGAAAATGCCGATATTGAGTATACGGGTTTCGGCAATAATTATGAGGATTCAAGAAAAAATCTTGTAATAGAAAAAAGTGGCGAAAAAATAGCAGTAATTGCCGTTTGTGAGCACGAATATACCTATGCGTTAGATGATAGAATGGGTGCCCGACCATTTGATGAGTTTGACACTATTAATGATATCAGGGAAGCAAAAAAAGAAAGTGATCGAGTTATTGTTATCTATCACGGTGGGAAAGAGCATTGTCAGTATCCGTCACCCCGACTTGTAAGAGCCTGCAGAGCAATGGCAAGAAACGGTGCCGATATGGTGCTCTGTCAGCACAGTCATTGCCTTGGTTGTTATGAGCAGTATGAGGGATGCCATATTTTATACGGTCAGGGTAACTTCCATTTTGTAAAGAAAAAGTCAATTCCCGTTGCGGAAAATTGGAATGGCTCA
>SVPL01000018.1 GCA_015065925.1 Oscillospiraceae bacterium | reverse complement strand
TATTTTCGCTCATAAGGGCAAAAACAAGGGAAAATACATAACAATTGAGTTTGTAATTGACGAAAAACTCAGTAATATCAAGGTTTTTTAGAGTGTAGGACAGTTAATGTCTGATAAACTGTAATTTATCGGTCAAGAAACAATTCAGCATTTTATTACAGCTCTGAGGGTTTAATTCCGTAATGGCTTTTGCAAATGCGAAAAAAGCTTCCATAATCATTAAACCCGCTAAGCAATGCCGCCTCGCTTAGGGAATATCCGCTTAAAATGTACTGCCTTGCCACCGATACACGCTTTTTGGATATATACTGGTAAATGGGAATGTTAAGCTCATCCCGAAATTTGTGTGAAAGGGTAGATTCGCTAACCCCTAATTTACGGGCAATGCTTTTAACCGTTAAGCAATGAGTTAAATTTTTATCTATATAATCTATTGCGCGGCTAATAAGGGAAGAAGGCTCGGTAAACTTTTTGTTTGTAATATCGGGGGAACTCTTTTTTTCAAACACCAACTGAGTAATTAAGGCATCCAACAGCATAATTTTTTCGTTTTTTGGCAGAGCGCCCTTTACTGTATTAATTATATTCCCGAAAATATTACGAAGATTGTCACTTGCGCCGATTATAGATACGGTGTTTTGGGTTGAGTCCATAAAAATGGGGGATAGGGGCGAATCCCTTTTTATGGCAACTATGCACCTTGTGTAGTTTTCTTCATCTAAAACAATAAATTGATGAAATTGCTCTCGGGATATCCAAACAATATCGTTTAAGCTCAGGGTTGTTTGTGTGTTTTTAGATACGAATTTAGCCTCCCCCTCCAAAAATAAAACAACCTCATCATAATCGTGAAACTCTTTTCCTGAAACCGACGGCTTTCCCTTTGCATACTTGCAATAAAAATTTTCCGATTCAATAGAATATTCGTAAGTAGACATTTTTTATCACCCCGTTTATAGTAACATAATATTGCAGGAATTACAATGTTTTTTGCTTAAATGCTTATTGAAATTGCAAAGCCCACTGTTATAATAATAGTAAAAGGGAGGATGTTTATGAATTTATTAAGAAAAAAATTAGAGCTTAATAACCGACTAGCGGGTACGCTGGTTTGTTTAACCGACCCCTGTCTTTGTGAGATAGTCGGCAGAGTAGGATATGACGCGGTTTGGATAGATATGGAGCATACCTATATGTCTTATAAGGATGTGTTTTGCCATATTAATACCGCAAAATCCGTAAATATTGCATCTGTTATAAGGCTTCCCCAAAACGATTTAACCGCCACCAAAAAGGTGCTTGAAATGGGGCCTGACGCCATAATTTTTCCTATGGTTCATTCCTATAATGAGGCAAAAGAGCTTATTGAGTCAACCCTATATCCGCCCTTGGGGAATCGTGGCTTTGGGCCAATGAGGGCTATTGGCTACGGCGCCGATAATGTTAAGGATTATGTGGAAAGAAGGAGCCTTGAGCTTTGCCGCTTTATACAAATTGAGTCGGTTAACTGCATAGACGAGCTTGAAGAAATTGCCAAAATCCCCTATCTTGACGGATGCATTTTCGGGCCAAACGATTTGTCGGGCTCGGTGGGAGAATTTTTAAATGTTTATGGCGAGAAAACTACCTCTCAAATGGAAAGGGCAATCAGCATACTAAGAAAACACGGCAAACTCATTGGTATTGCGGGTGGTTGTGACGCGCAAAGCATAAATTTTTGGTCGAAATTTGATATTAATATGCTTTTTAGCGGCGGAGATTGGAATTTCGTTTACAATGCCGCCCAAGATACCTTGCAAAAAATGAAAAAAGGAAAAGAGGAAAAATAAATGGAATTTAAGCGCGACGGTTATACCGTAGAATTATCAGAGCCTACTCTTTATGTGGATAATGAATCAAGGGGCAGAAGCGGTCATATGACACACGCAATTGTAGAGTATGCACCGGGAAAGCTTATTGACTTTAATTCAAACTGCTCTGCAAAATACGAGCTGGGACATTCAACCTTTGGATTTGTGGAATACAGATTATCCTCTGACGGTGGGGAAACCTTTTCTAATATAAATGAGCTTCCCTATTCCAAAGCCACCCTTTTGGACGGAGTTAATGCAATTTCGGTAGAAAAGGCTGTTGCAACCAATAAAGGTGATATTGTTGCAATATGCCTTCGCAATAATGCCCACAGTGTTTGTCAGCCTTGGGACACACCTATGATTGTTATTAGTAGTGATGAGGGCAAAACTTGGAGCGAGCCTACAGAAATGTGCTCCTTCAAGGGCAGAGTTTATGATGCTTGCTACTATGACGGAGTAATTTATGTTTTGGAATTTTGTAATGACGGTACAGGTGATTTTTGCGGTTGGAATGATGAACACCTCTACCGTATATTCACCAGCACCGATAACGGCTTAACCTTTAACGAATTATCGGTTGTTCCTGTTCCCACACAAAACAGAGGCTACGGTGCAATGCTATTCGACCCCGAGGGCAGACTTCATATATATGCCTACAATAAGGAGGACGAATCTAAAATCGACCATATTATAAGTGAGGATAGAGGTAAAACTTGGGGAGAGCCTACTCAGTGCCATGTAGATGCAGGTCTTAGAAATCCCCAAATAGCCTATATTGATGGAGTTTTTGTAGCTCACGGAAGGTCATTACCGAGGTTAAGGATGATGACGGCATTGCCACTATGCGCGAAAACGCCGAAAGATATTTGAAAAACAGCAAGATTCCACCTCTTTTCTTTTCGGATTTTGAGTGTGGATGTGGCGGCTACATAAAGGGAATGACCAATCTCCCCCTTTTAATGAGCCTTGGTTCTGCTAATGATGAGCAGATGGCTTATGATTACGGCAAAGCAACGGCTTTAGAGGGCACGGCAGCGGGTATCACCGCCGCCTTCACCCCCGTTTGTGACATAAATTACAATTTTAGAAACCCTTTGGTAAATGTTCGTGCTTTGTCGGATAACCCCGACCGAATGTTACCTCTTTTAAAGAATATTATTAAGGGTATGCAGGATAACGGTCTTGCCGCTACAGCCAAGCACTTTCCGGGTGACGGCGTGGATTGGCGCGACCAACATATAATTACCACCGAAAACTCTATGGATATGGATAAATGGTGGGAGACCTACGGCAGAGTTTATAAAGAGCTTATTGCCGAGGGTGTAGAAATGGTTATGCCGGGGCATATAACCCTTCCCGCCTATCAAAAGGAGCGCAAAAACGGTTTCCCCCTGCCCGCAACCCTTTCAAGGGAGCTTCTCACCGACCTTCTAAAGGGTGAGCTTGGCTTCAAGGGTGTGGTTGTTTCCGACGCCGCTATGATGGGTGGCTTTAACGGATACTATGAAAACCAAACCAAAACTCAGGTTGAGTGCTTTAAGGCGGGGTGTGATTTTGTTTTATGGCCCACCAACGATTATATAGATGCCGTTGTTGCTGAAATTGAGTCGGGTGAAATCCCAATGTCCCGTTTGGAGGATGCCCTGATTAGAATTGGCAATCTTAAGGATAAATATTGCATAAAATTAAATAATTTGCCGTCCCTTACGGCAGAAAAAACAGAATTTGCAAGGCAAACGGCAGAAAGGATTGCAGAGGCATCCATAACATTGGTTAAAAATAAGGTGGATTTACTTCCCCTTAAAAAACCAATTAAAAAGGTGCTTCTTGTAAGCCTTTGCAACCATAACGCAGGACTAGAGGCAGTAACCGCTATGGAAAGCTCTCTTAAATCAAGGGGAGTGGAGGTTGTACACTATAAGCAAGCCCGCCCCTCGGATGAGGAGTTTGATAAACACGCTTCAGACAGCGACCTCATTTTGTACGCTCTTTACACCCGTTCCTTCCGTCCCGTAGGCCCCATAGATATTTGGGATGATAAGTGCTGGGCAATTGCAAAATCTCATTTCCATTCTTTAGAAAAATCGGTTTATGTTTCATTTGGTTCACCCTATTTTGCAAATCAGTATTTCGAAAGGGCTAACACCTATGTAAATGCATATTCTATGATGCCCGTAGCGGTAGAGGCATTTGTTAAGGCAATGTTTGGGGAAATCGGTTTTAACTATGATTCACCTGTTAAGCTTGAACTTCCAAAGCCTGATTTATTTTAAATGGAGGGATATATTTGTTTAAAAAAGTGTTGTCAGTTTTACTTAGCGCTATTTTAATTTTATCATCAATAATTTGCACCGTTACGGCAGGTGGGGATGATAATGTTGTGCTGAGTCTGGATTTTGAAAACTATCCTTCGGGTGGCGCGTTAAATAAGTTTGTGGTTTCCGATACGGGTGATGCCGCACAGGGCAAGGCGCTTTACGGTAATTTTACCGCCGCCGATGCCAATATGTCCCCAGCCGCCGCAGTTATGACATCCGGTTCTGATGCAAAGCTCACAAAGGATGCCACCTACAAGGTTTCGCTAAAATACAAGGCAATAAATCTTAATTCTACCTTTGCCTTTAATCTTTATTATACCGATAATGCAAACAGCTATGTACGCAAAAAGGTTTCAGGCGCAAATACAAACGCGGCAGTTAGCCCATACCTTGTAAGATTTGCCCATAATGGTACGGGAGCCACGGTAAGAAATGAGTGGATAGAGGCTTCTGCAACCTTTACCGCAGAATATGATGCCTATGTATATTTAGGTCTTTGGACAAATGCTGTAACCGAATTTTACATTGACGATTTTAAAATTTCAAAGGTAAGCGCCGTTAAGGTTAATTTTAATACTAATGGCGGAAACGCTATCACTTCTCTAGCGGGTATTTCGGGTGATAGCCTACCCACCCTACCAACGCCCACAAGGGAAAATGCCTCCTTTATGGGTTGGTATACCGATTCTAGCTGCACAAATCCCTTTACTGCTACGGTTTACCCCAATGAAGATATTACCCTTTATGCTAAATGGGGTGAGGTCGGCGTAGTTTATCAAACCTTTGAAAATTATGATGCCACGGTAAGCGGCAGACTTGCAAACTATACCCTTATCACCTCAAATGGTACAGACGGCAATGCCTACGGCGGAACAAAAGCCATTTACCGCGTGGGTGAAAACAAAACCTTCCGCGTGGCTTTATTCCCCAATGAAGCAATCGCCCCCCTTGTGGCAGGAAACACCTATGAGCTTCGTTTCTTTGTAAAAATTGCTTCTCCAATTACCGCAACGGGAACCATTCAGCTTATGTATTCACCCGATAAAAATAATGCTCACGCTCAGGTTTCGGGTAGTTCTATGCCGAATATCTGTATACTTAAAAAGTCGGGCGAAGCCTCTACTAATATCGACGCCTCCAAGGTGGGCGAGTGGCAGGAGGTTGTTTACACCTTCTCGGCAACCCATAACGGTTTCCTCAATCTTTCGGGTTGGGGCCCAAATGAATATTATTTAGATGATGTTTCCTTAAAATGCCTTAGCGCCGCCAATGTAACCATAACCTTTAACACAAACGGCGGTAGTGAGGTTAGTGCCTTAAAGGGTGTTTCGGGCGATGCTTTACCAACACTGCCCGTTCCCGTAAAAACGGGTAAGGTTTTTGCAGGCTGGTATTCGGATGAAGCTCTAACCACCGTTTTTGGTGACACTCTATTCCCTGAGGATAATATTACTCTTTACGCAAAATGGATTGACGAAGGCGTTTATAATCAGGATTTTGAGGGATATATAATAGGCGGTAGCCTTGCAAGTAATACCCTTTCGGTTTATTCTAAAAAATCTGACGAAGACCAATTTGTTCACGGCGGAAATAAATCACTTTACAAGCCAGCCGTAAACAGTAGTTATTTTGTGTCTCCCTTCCCATATGCTACCAAAAAGCTTGAGGTCGGCAAAGGGTATAAATTAAATATGTGGGTTTATGCTCCAAATAAGGTTGAAAAGGCGGCTGAGGGCGCTTGGCAGTTAACCCTTTTGGATGCAAAGGACAATGCCTTCTCGGTTGGTGACAGAAAAAAGACCAACATTAAGTATTTCAACTCATCCTTTAAAGAGGGCGAATGGCAAAACCTAGAGCTTATCTTCACCGCTTCGGCAAATGGCTTTATGGGACTTTATGCTTATGGCGCCTTTGAGATGTACATTGACGATATCACCCTTGTAGAGGTAGATACTGTTACGGTAACCTTTGATACCTGTGACGGCAATCCAATGGAAGCCTTAAGCGGTCCTGTGGGACAGATAGTTTCAAGTGTTCCCACTCCCACTCATCCTGACGATATGGCTTTTGCGGGTTGGTTTACCGACAAGGAATACACCCAAAGATTTAACTTTAAGCAGTTCCCCGAAAATGATGTAACCGTCTACGCAAAGTGGATTAAAAAGGGTTCCTTTGAGCAGACCTTTGAGGGTTATTATTACGAAAACGATACCGCAGGCGGAACCTATTCTAAGGATGTTCTTTCACTTTATCACGCTACATCAGATAACGATCCCCTTGTGCATAGCGGAAAAACCTCTATGCGTTATTATCAAAAGCTTGTTCCCGAAAGTAAAACCTATGGTTTTTCTATTTTCGATCTCACAATGGGACAGCTTGAAATAGGCGAAAAATACTATGTTTCCTATTGGTTGAAGCCTACTGAAATTTCAAACACCTTCTATCACGCTGTTTATAACAACTCGGTGGTAGACAATATGTTTGCCAATTATAATATGAAGGGTTATTTCACCACCCACACCGATGTAATAGGCAAAACGGGTGATGTTTCGGAATATTTCTTTGGCCCCGCAGGAAAATACAAGGTGGCTGAGCCCGACGAAAACGGTTGGATTAAGTTTACCTTTGAGGCAACCGCAACCGATAAATATTTTTCCATCTATCTCAACTGGGATGCAGAGGTTTATATTGATGATGTTGTGATTGAGCCTTTGCCTACAGGTGTTGTTGATGCCGAGTATTCAAAAGCATATTGTGAGCCTCTTTATGATGAAATTGGTTATCAGCACCCCGATGCATTGAATAAAAAGTCTGATACTTCAATGGTTTACCCAATTGAGGTTGAAAAGCGCGGAGATTATGTTTTCTCGGCTGCCCTTTCCAAAAACGCCAAGGATGGTTATATAGCCCTTTCCTTTGATGCCGAGGGTAAAGAAATTATTGAAGGCACAAGGGTTACGGCGGGCGAAAAGCTTTCTATGCGAATGATGATGTCTAAGGAGCCTACAATTTATTTGGTGGTTTATAATCCTATTGGTGAGGGTATGGTGGAAAAAGCCATTCTTTGCCGCACAGCGGCGGCTAAGGACTCGGTTAATACACAAAAATCTCCATATACCTATTATGATGAGGACCAATTGCCCGAGCTTAGTGAGCTTATGAAGGACCCCAAATACCAAGAGGTATTTTCAGACGCATATTTTGAATCCGAGCTTTCAGATGGCGTTGATAACCAAAGCTCTAACGATGAAGCCTCACCGCAAACGGGTGACTCGTCTATGGCTTTAGTGGTTATGATTATTTCGGTTACCGCACTCACCGCAATGGTGGTTTGCTGCTTTAGAAAAAGGAGGGGTTTTGTTTGTTAAGCTTTAAAAATATTATTTGCCTTATTTTGGCATTTTGTATAATGTTTTCTCTTATAGGTTGCAATCAAAAGGATACAACCTCAACAAATACCTCGTCCAAATCGGAAGAAACGGTAGAAAATATTTCTTCCAATGAGGAACCAACCGAGCAGGATAACTCCTCAGAGGAAACCTTTGATGATGAAGATTTTTACTTTGATGATGAGTATGATGACTTTTTCACAGATGATGAGGATATTGGACTTGGCTTTTATTCCTCGGGTGAGGTTACCCTTAAAAACGGCTCTGAACCCATTCAAAAGGATTTTTTAGGCTTTAACGCTATTTATCACGCCTACACCTTCCGTGACGACGCCTACGGTCGCGTTCATACCGAGCGCTCGGCAAAGGCAGAGCTTGATGCCGTTAAAAAGAGTGGCATTAGCGTAGCCAGAACCTATTATGAATACAACTCCGCTTGGGATGCTCATAACAAAACCTGGGATTTTGAAAGCGCAGATATGCAGGCCCTTTACCGTTGGTGTCTGGAGCTTAAGGAAAGAGATATTGAGGTTCATCTTAGCTATTGGTATGCCTTTAAAGACCTTTTTGATAAGTATTTAACCTCCGATAACAAAAACAAAAAGGATGCTTATGTTTATGCCGACGGCAACAAGGTTAAGGCTTTTTATGTTGAAGGCGATGTAGATAAAACAATGGATAACTTCGCAACCTTCATTAATGCCACTATTGAAAATCTTTATGCAAAGGGTTGCACCAATGTTAAATATCTTTCCCTTTCAACCGAGCCCGGATTTGGATATTTGGGTGAAGGTAAAGCTACCCCCGAGGAGGCAGCAGAGCTTTACGCCAAGGATTTTCTGCTCTATTCCAACGCAGTACACAGAAAGCTTAAAGAAAGCGGTTTAAGAAAAAATCTTAAGATTGTAGGCCCCAACGAGGGCGCAAGAACAACCCCCTATGGCTATATGTCCAAGGCGGTTTGCAGACTTGATACCGAAGGTGCTATTGATTATTACAGCAGTCATAGTTATGCAACGGCAGATAATCTTATTGGTGATGCTTATTCCTTCTGGGATGAGGATATAAAGCTTAAGCTTAGCGGATTAAAGTGTGGTAAAGATAACTACATTTTTGATGAATACGGTGTCTTCCATAGCGGATATTCTCAGGGTGCAAACTGGCGCCGTGAATTGGGACAGTACGGTACTCAGCTTGCCCTACAACAAATCGCAAGTCTTAATAACGGCATCCGCGGTTCATATATGTGGACTCTTGTTGACCAACAATGGCCCAACAATATCACAACCAACATTACCGACTATTTTGATGACGGTGTGCATCAGTGGGGTATGTTGCCCAATTTCCAGATAAACAATGTTCCTCACCCCGGATTTTATGCCTTCCAGCTTATGGCTAATTATATAGGTGTTTCGGGCGCTCAGGTTTATGATGTTGATTATTCCAAGGCAGATGCTACAGGAATTTATGCTACAATGGTAAAGCTTCCCGACGGAAATGTGGGTGTTGCGGTTATTAATATGAACTATACTGCGGCAGCCGTTAAGGTTAATTTCGAAAAGTCAATCGGCAAGACTCTTTACAGACATCAGTTTAATCCTGATGAGGTTTATCAAAGCGCTTTAGCTGAGATAATTCCCGCATCGGCTAAAATCACAAATTGCAAAACAACCTTTAAGGATGTAATTCCCGCTTTGGGACTTAGCGTTTATACCAGCGTAAAATAAATAGTGGGCAAAATTAACCGAACAGTAAAATCATAAAGCAACCGGGGATTTTTCCTTGGTTGCTTTAATTTTTTATAAAAACTCGCTATTTTACAAAAATTTCTCGTTTTTTTGTGTTGACTTAATAAGTTTTTTGAATTATCTTATATCATATAAGGGTGTGATTATTTGGTATTTTTAAATTACTCGGCAGAAATTCTTCCTCAAATTACTCTTATAGGCAAAGATAACTCATTAACACCTCATAAAAATATCCGTCGCACAAGTGACGATTATATATTTTATTTAATAACTTCAGGGGAGCTTTTTGTTTGTGAGGATGGTAGGGAATATGCCTTAAAAAAGGGAGATTGTTTCCTTTTTGAACCCAAGCTTTTGCATTTTGGAACAAAATCCAGTGTATATAACCTAATATACATTCATTTTAAGCACAAAAATGCAAAAATTGTAAATATTTCAAAAGAAAAATGGCTTGAGAATGTACATAATGAAGGCATTTTAAGGGCTATGGGTGGTAGTGTCGGCGGCTTTGATGATGTTATAACCCTGCCAAAGCAGATAAGCTTTTGCGACACTTCGCTTTTTTACAATCTTTGCAGTATAGCCGAGCGCGGAATAGAAACCAATAAATTGATTTTGGAAAATAATAAAACATTGACGGCTATGTCGGTAGATGAACTCTTTATTGAAATTTACAGACTTTTTATTAAAATGAATTCTAATTCCCCTAAAACCGATAAAATGCATCTTATAAATACAGTTTTAGATTATCTTAATAACAATTATATGAATAAGATAACGGGTGATAAAATATCTAAAGATTTGTGCTATAGCTTTGATTATTTAAACCAAGTTTTTAAAAAGCATTTGGACACTTCAATTTTTAAGGTGTTGGAAAATATAAGAATTAAAGCGGCTAAAAAGCTAATTAAGGCTTCAAATTTTTCCTTGGAAAAAATTTCAGAAGGAGTGGGGTTTAAGGATGTTGCCTATTTTTCAAAAACTTTTAAGAAAAATACAGGTATTTCACCCTCGAAATATAGGGCGGAGCTTTTGGGTAAAGACCTTTAATAATCCTGCCTTTACTGTTTCAACCTCTCTTGGCAGTTTAAATGTTTTTGCTCTTGCCCTTCCTCTTTTGCTTGAAACTGTTGCCACACGAATAATAGCCATAATTAATTCTGCGGTGCTTAGCGGGTATAGTGAAAATTCGGTTGCAGCTGTTGGTAGCGCTAATACAATTTTAAACTTCAGCTCCATAGTTTTTACCGTAATTTCTACGGGCGGTACCGTTGTTATCAGCAATATGATAGGTGCCGAAAGACTAAAAAAAGCCTTCTCTACCGCCTTCACTCAGGTTGTGCTTTGCGGAATTTTAGGCTTTTTGTGTACCGTTTTAATGCTTTCCTTCAGTACGCTGATTTTAGGTTTTATGAATTTGGAAAGCAGTGTTTTAAGTGAGGCAACTGTGTTTTATAAAATAAGGGTTTCGGCAATGGTAATAGTTGCGGTTTCTTCGGGATTATCATCCCTTTTAAGGTGTTTTGGTCACGCAAAAATTACGGTTGGAATTAATTTTGTTACTATAGCCTTGAATTTAATTCTTAATATTTATGTTATAAAATTTGCAGAATATTCTCCTGTAACGGGTGTTGCGGGAATTGCTCTTGGTACCGTTATAAGTCAGTTAGCAGGACTAATTTTAAACATTTATTATATAAGGAAAAAATCCATTCGGCTATTGGTTCCAAAATCCTTTAGAGCTTTTTTGAATTACGGCAAAAAAATACTTTCAATCGGTATTCCTGCAGGAATTTCGGGAAGCACCTTTTCCCTTTCCCAAATTGTTTCCACATCATTTATTGCCTTGATAGGAACCTACGCTCTTTCGGGCAAGGTGTATTACGATAATATTTTGTGTTATGCCTACCTTTTTAGTATGTGTTTGGGTAGCGCAAACTCCCTGCTTATTGGAAGACTGGTGGGCGGTGGAAAATATGACCAGGCAAAGTCGCTATGCCGTAGACTTGTTAAAATCACAGTAACGGTTAATTTTTCATTATGTTTTTTAATAGTCGTATTTTATAAGCCCCTTATGCTAATTTTTACCGAAAACCCAATCTTAATAAAAACGGCTTTGTGGGTATTTATTATAGATACGGTAGCTGAGCTTTCCAGAGGGGTAAGTCAGGTTTATGAATATTCTTTGCGTGGCGCAGGAGATATGAAATTTATGCTTATAATTACCATTTGCTCCTGCTGGACAATAAGCGTTGGACTTTCCTATTTGCTTTCAATTCAGCTTGGGCTGGGAATAATGGGGTGCTACATAGCCGTAGCAATAGATGAGCTTATAAGGGCAGTATCCTCGGTTTACAGATGGAAATCGGGCAAATGGACAAAAAGGGGAAATTAAGTATGAATTTTTCTAAAAATGACAATAATTTCAGACCGCTTAAAATGCTTCACGGACATTTCGGTTATAGGCTTTGGCAGCCATATTTTTGGGCAATGTTTAAGGCCAAAAGAAGTATAAATAAGTTTGTTGTTAAAGCGGGCTACGGCGGAGCCGTTTTGAATACCTATAACGGTAAAAAATTCAAAAATCGGTATAAACATTATTTAACCGACGAAAAAACCTTTAAGTATTTGCGAGGAGTTTTAAAAATCTGCAAAGAAAAGGGCGTTAGAGTTTGGATTTATGATGAGTTGGGATACCCAAGCGGCGCCGCATTTGGTAAGGTTGTAGAAAAATATCCCGAAACAGAGTGCTACGGAATAATATGTAATCCTCATCCCTTAAAAAAGGGTGAAAGTATAAGCCTTGATTTACCCCACGGTCACGAAAAATTAAAGGCAGTTTTATTTGATGATGGTGTCCTAAGCAGGGATATTACAGATTTGGCGAACCAAAACCTCATTACATATACCGCCGAGTCAGACGGCACCCTTTATTATATTGCCACAAAGACGCTTTATGAAGGGGTACATCCTACCAGAAAATTCAGTCCTCATTGTCGATATATTGATGTTATGGATAAAAATGCCGTTTCTAAGTTTTTGGAAATGACCTTTGAAAATTATGTTAAATATTTAGGCGAATTTTTTGGCAATACAATTGAGGCGGTATTTACCGATGAGCCCTCGGTAATGAATCAGTATTTCAGTGAGTTGCCATATAATGCATATCAGATAAATCCTACCGATGACAGTATTCCACTTTATAAATTTGTCGCTTGGTCGCGAAATTTTGAAGCCGAGTTTAAAGCCCGCAAGGGTTATGATATTACACCTGATATTCCAAAGCTTTTTGAGTCAAATGGGGATAGTCCAAGTAAGGTAAAGCAGGATTATTATGAGGTTTGCAAAGAACTTTATAAGGAAGCCTATTTTGACCAATATGCCGAATTTTGCGAAAAGCACGGCTTGAAATTAAGCGGTCACCTTTTGGGCGAGGAGCTGCTTGAGGAGCAAATTATAAACGAGCTTGATTTTTTTGATGTGTTAAAGCCAATGCATTATCCCGGTATAGATTTACTCACCTGTCAACCGCAAAATGTTGTAAATCAACCTCTTTTGCTAAAAACGGTAAGCAGTGCCGCCGCCCTTGAGGGTAAAGCGGTTGTTATGAGTGAAACCGGCTTTCATTCGGACAATAAAGCCGCTATAACCAAAGAAAAAACACTTTGCTCCTTGCTTATTCAGTACGCAAACGGAATAAACACAATAACCTCCTATATGAATAAAGGGACTAATGCAAAAAGCAAAAGATATTGTTATGAAAGACTTGCAAAGGCAGGTCAGCTTTTAAAGGACGGCAAATTTTATTCCGAGTTATTGGTTTATTATCCTGTGAAAAGCGGATATACATTCAATACACCCTCTGAAATGGGGCATAACGAAAGAGATTATGATACAACCTTTGAAAAAATCTGCAAAGGCTTTAAAACAGATTTGCTTGACCTTGAAAAATATAAGATATCATACACTATTTTTAATAGCAGTTATATGTCAGCGGCAACCCTTCAAAATAATGAAATATGTGTTGGTAAATGTCTGCCCTTTAAGGCAGTTTATATACCCTATTGCTTTATTGAGGCAGAGGGGATAGAGCAGGATATTTTGCGCCTTGCTAAATTGGGAGCAAAAATTTTTGTAAACGAGGGCGCGGTTTTAACTCCCGCTTTAAAAGAGCTTCAAAATTTAAGGTTTGTTAAATCAACACAGCAAATAAGCGATATGCTTTATACCGATTTTTCTCAGAATATAATATTTGAAAAAGGTGCAGAAAATATTGTATATTGCAATAAAATTTCTAATGATAAAAGCACCTTTATGTTTGTGAATTCTTCGGCGGAATTGGTTGAGCTTGTTGTTAAAATTCACGAAACCAAAGCCCCCATAGGCTATGATGTAATATCCGAAACAAAGTTTACTCCAAACACCGAAAAAATAGGCGACTACCAAAAAATCCTTCTATCTATCCCGCCGTATGAAGCAAGATTTTTAATATTTTAATTTAATGTTCCGTATAAAAAGGGTGCAACCTGTAATTTAGGTCGCACCCTTTTGGTATACTTATTGTTTTTCGCTTTGTAATAAAAAACTCAAACCTTATAAATTAAATCGCCGTAGGTGGGCATAGGCTAGTATTTTTTGGCGGTAATAAGCTCTAATTCATCTGCCGAGGCGCGAACCTTTGCCATATAGGGGATAATATTATCTCTATAATAGTTGGCTCTTTGTTGCAAATCGGTAATTTCGGCGGCATTAATGCTTAGCTTTTCTAACTCTTTATTATCCTCATACATTGTGTTAAGAAGGTTAGAAAGGGTAATAATAAGCTCGGTTTCAGCAGTAGAAAGGGCGGTTGGAACGGCAAAAATTATTGATACTATTTGACTTCTAATATCTCCAAGATTAAAACTAAAATCTTAAACCTTTAAGTTTTCATTTGCTATATTTCTTGCCACATGTACACCGCTGGCAGAGGCGTGGGAGAGGGAATGGGTAATACCGCTTCCGTCGCCTATAATGTAAAGTCCTTTATGCTTTGACTGTAGATTTTTGTCCACCGCCACTTCCATATTGTAGAATTTCACCTCAACTCCGTAAAGGAGGGTGTCCTCATTAGCGGTACCGGGGGCTACTTTGTCAAGAGCGTAAATCATCTCAATAATTCCATCTAAAATGCGTTTGGGTAAAACAAGACTTAAATCGCCGGGGGTAGCATTTAAGGTGGGGGTAATAAATGCCTCGTCAATTCGGCTTTGGGTGGAGCGTCTGCCCCTTATTAAATCACCGAAGCGCTGAACAATAACCCCACCGCCCAGCATATTGCTTAGCCTTGCTATAGATTCGCCGTAGCCGTTGGAGTCCTTAAAGGGCTCAGAAAAATGCTTGGCAACAAGCAGGGCAAAGTTGGTGTTTTCGGTCTGCTTTGCGGGGTCCTCATAGCTGTGACCGTTTACCGTAATAATTCCGTTTGTGTTCTCATTTACAACCGAGCCTTTGGGATTCATACAGAATGTACGAACCTTGTCGCCGTATTTTTCGGTGCGATAGGCGATTTTGCTTTCGTAAAGCTCATCGGTAAGATGTGCAAAAACCGAGGCGGGAAGCTCTACGCGCACACCAATATCCACTCTTGTTGATTCGGTTGAAATATCAAGGGCTTTGCATACCGATTCCATCCATTTGCTACCGCTTCTGCCAACCGAAATAATGCAGTCGCGACAGGAGTATTCGGCATCCTTGGTATTTACCTTATATCCATCTTCTTCTTTTGTTACCGAAATAATTGGGGTATCAAAATAAAAATCAACCTTATCTTTAAGATAAGCATATAAATTTTCAAGCACAATAAAGTTAATGTCGGTGCCTAAATGACGAACAGAGGCATCTAAAAGGTGTAAATCGTGCTGAATACAAACCGTTTTAAAACGGCTTCCTGCCGTTGTGTAGAGCTTTGTTCCCTCACCGCCGTATTTAAGATTTATTTCATCAACATAGCGCATAAGCTCCAAAGCCCGTTTTTTGCCGATATATTCATAAAGGGTTCCGCCAAAATCGTTGGTTATATTGTATTTTCCGTCCGAAAATGCACCTGCACCGCCAAAACCACTCATAATACTGCAGGTTTTACAGTTAATACAGGATTTTATTTTTTCACCGTCAATGGGGCATTTGCGCTTATCTAAAGCGTGACCGGCTTCAAAAACGGCAACCTTAAGGTGAGGCGCAGTTTTTGACAGCTCATAAGCGGCAAAAATACCGCCCGGTCCCGCACCAACAATAATAACATCGTAATTTCTCATATTAGCAACCTCTTTTTGAAGTTTTTGTGTAAACCACATACTCCAATATTATATCACATATAATCCGTTTTTTCTACCCACTAAATTTTTTTCGTTTTATCTACCAAAAAATTCCATAAAATTTTGTAGAAAAATAAAATTTATTGTGACGGCTTTTATTGACATTGAGACTCATTTGTGGTAGGATATTTGTGGGATTTTTTATTTTTGGAGGGGCGCGTTATGAAGTCCTTGGAAGAAAAAATTTTAAAAGAGGGCACCGTTCTCCCCGGTAATATTTTAAAGGTGGCTTCTTTTTTAAATCATCAGCTTGATGTTGATTTTATAATGGAAATGGGCAAAGAGATTGCCCGCATTTTCAAAGGTGAAAAAATCACCAAAATTTTAACGGTTGAAACCTCAGGAATTGCCATTGCTATGGGTGCCGCCGCCCAAATGCATCTTCCCGTTGTCTTTGCAAAAAAGCATAAATCGGGCAACCTTTCGGGAGATATGTACAAAACTGTGGTTCACTCTTATACCCACGGCGTTGATTATAATATTGTTGTTAGCTGTGACTTTTTAAGTGGGGATGATAAGGTTTTAATTATTGATGATTTTCTTGCCAACGGCAAGGCGCTGATTGGTCTTATAGATATTGTAAACCAAGCGGGGGCAGAGGTTGTTGGTTGCTCCTGCGCTATTGAAAAGGGCTTTCAGGGTGGTGGAGATTTTCTCCGTGCTAAAGGTATCCGTGTAGAGTCCCTTGCAATAGTCGAGTCAATGAGCGATGATTCGCTCACCTTTCGCAGTATGTAATTAAATTTACATAAATATTAAAAAAGAGGAGTTTTCAAAAATGAAAAAATTACTCGCAATTGCGCTTGTTGTTGTAATGCTTTTTAGCTTTGCAGCTTGCGGCGAAAACAGCACAGAGCTTCTCGGAATGAGCGAAGCTCCTATCGATGCAGTAGAAGTAAAGGTTGATTATGAAATCCCCGACGATTTCAAAATCGGTTTCATCTGCTTACACGATGAAAATTCTACCTACGACCTTAACTTCCTCAACGCAGTAGATGCTATCCAAGCAGCTACCGGTCTTAAGGACGAGCAGGTTATCGTTAAAACCAACATCGGTGAAGACGACGCTTGCTACAACACAGCTAAAGATTTAGCTACTCAGGGCTGCGACATTATCTTTGCCAACTCTTTCGGTCACGAAGCATTTATGATTAAGGCTGCAAAAGAGTTCCCCGAGGTTCAGTTCTGCCACGCTACAGGTACAAAGGCTCACACCGAAGGCCTTGACAACTATCACAACGCCTTTGCTTCTATCTACGAGGGCCGTTACCTCGCAGGTGTTGCAGCAGGTATGAAGCTTAATGAAATGATTGAAGCAGGCACAATTACTGCCGAAGAAGCTAAAATGGGCTATGTAGGCGCATTTACCTATGCTGAAGTTATCTCAGGCTACACCTCCTTCTACCTTGGCGCAAAATCCGTTTGCCCCTCTGTGACAATGGATGTTCAGTTCACAGGCTCTTGGTATGACCCAACCGAAGAGAAAAACGCAGCCGAAGCTCTTATTGCTAAGAAGTGCGTTCTTATTTCTCAGCACGCCGACTCTATGGGTGCTCCCGGCGCTTGCGAATCTGCTCTTATTCCTAATGTTTCCTACAACGGCGCTACCTATGAATCCTGCCCCGAAACCTTCATTGTTTCTTCCAAAATTGATTGGACTCCCTACTACAACTACATCATTAAGTGTGTTGTAAAGGGCGAAAAGATTGCTGCTGACTGGTGCGGCGGTATTGCAGAGGGTTCAGTTGTTCTTACCGGCGTTAACCAAGATGTTGCTGCTGAGGGAACAGTTGCTAAGATTAAAGAAGTTGTAACAGGTCTTACCGATGGTACCATTAAGGTATTCGATACCAAGACCTTCACCGTTGAAGGTAAGGAGCTTACCTCATATGTTGCTGATGTTGACGATATGGGTGACTATGTTCCCGATACCGAGGTTGTTGAAAACGGCGTATTCAACGAATCTACAAAACGTTCTGCACCTTACTTCGATCTTAAGGTTGACGGAATTACCCGTCTAAACGAGAAGTTCTAGGTTAAAGCTTTTAGGGCGGTGCATTTTTTGCCCCGCCCTAATGTCTTTTTTAAATCTTAAAAAAGAGTACCTTTTGTGAAGATAGTCTTTTTTAAGACTTGAAATTTGTAAGGAGGAAAAAACTTGGCAACTGCAGCTATAGAACTTAAAAATATTACCAAAACCTTTGGAAGCATTGTTGCTAACAGGGACATTAATCTTTCTGTAAACCGCGGAGAGATTTTGTCTATTTTGGGCGAAAACGGCAGTGGTAAAACCACCCTTATGAATATGATTTCGGGCATTTATTTTCCTGATAGCGGACAGATATTCATAGATGGTAAAGAGGTTGTTATCCGTTCTCCAAAGGACGCTTTTGACCATAAAATAGGTATGATTCATCAACATTTCAAGCTTGTTGATGTTTTTTCTGCTACTGAAAATATTATTCTGGGACTTAAAAGCAAGGATAAATATAGCATTAAGGATTCTGCCAAAAGGGTTGAGGAAATCAGCCACAAATACGGCTTTGATATTGACCCTAATAAGATGATTCACGAAATGTCGGTTTCGGAAAAGCAGACGGTTGAAATTATTAAGGTGCTTTATCGCGGTGCAGATATTTTAATTTTGGACGAGCCTACCGCAGTTTTAACTCCTCAGGAAACCGAAAAGCTTTTCAAGGTGCTTCGCCGTATGCGTGATGACGGAAAATGTATTATCATAATCACCCATAAGCTCCACGAGGTTTTATCCCTTTCGGATAGAGTTTCGGTACTTCGCAAGGGCGAGTATGTTGGTACTGTTGAAACCGCTGCCACAAGCGAGGCAGAGCTTACCGAAATGATGGTTGGCAAAAAAATCTCACTTAACATTCACAGAAGTGAGCCTAAAGGCTGTGAGGACAGACTCACAGTGGAAAATATAAATTGCGTAAGCCGTGAGGGAGTAAAGCTTTTAAATTCCGTTTCCTTCACTGCAAAAAGCGGCGAAATTTTAGGTATTGCGGGTATTGCGGGCTCAGGTCAGCGTGAGCTTTTAGAGGCTATCGCAGGTCTTCAGCATATTGACAGCGGTAAAATTCTTTACAATAATCCCAAAACGGGCACTCAGGATAATTTAAGGGATAAAACACCTCTGCAGATTAGGGAGCTGGGTGTCAGGCTTTCCTTTGTTCCCGAGGATAGACTTGGTATGGGGCTTGTTGGCAATATGGGCATTACCGATAATATGATGCTCAGAAGCTACCGTAAGGGTAAAACCGTTTTCCTTGAAAGGAAGGAGCCGCACGACCTAGCCGAAAAGATAATTTCCGACCTTGAGGTTGTTACCCCCGGCACCGAAACCCCCGTAAGACGCCTTTCGGGTGGTAATGTTCAAAAGGTGCTTGTAGGTCGTGAAATTGCCGCCGCACCTACCGTTTTAATGGCGGCTTACCCTGTCAGAGGTCTTGATATTAACTCATCATACCTTATTTACAATCTGTTAAACGAGCAAAAAGAGCGTGGCGTTGCTGTTGTTTTCGTAGGTGAAGACCTTGATGTTCTTTTAGAGCTTTGTGACAGAATTTTAGTTATCGGTTCAGGAAGAGTTACGGGAATTGTTGATGCAAGAACCGCAACCAAGGAAGAAATAGGTCTTCTTATGACTAAGGGTAAAGGAGAAGAAAAATAATGGAAAACACAAAAAACAAAAAATCTTTTTCCTTTCATATTGTAAAGCGCGAGCAAACCGTTTGGTATAAGGGGCTTGCCATTCGCGCTGCCGCAGTTCTTTTGGCTTTAGTGGTTTCGGGCGTAGTAATAACACTCCTTACCGATAAAAATCCTCTTGCCGTTTATAAGTCAATGTGGAGTGGCGCTTTTGGAATGGACATTCGCGTTTGGAGTCTGTTTCAGGACATTGCAATACTTCTTTGTATTGCATTAGCTGTTACCCCCGCCTTTAAAATGAAGTTTTGGAATATCGGCGCCGAGGGACAGGTTTTAATCGGCGGTCTTGCTACCGTTTCGGTTATGATGTTCTTAGGTGATAAAATGCCCCTTCCGCTTCTTTTAATTATAATGGTGGCGGCATCTGTTTTAGCGAGTATTATCTGGGCGGTTATTCCCGCAATATTTAAAGCCTATTGGAACACCAACGAAACGCTTTTCACACTTATGATGAACTATGTTGCAATTCAGCTTGTTTCATACTTCCTTAAGGTTTTTGTTAAAACGGGCTCGGGCGTTTTGTCCCCAATGTCTGAATTTGGCTTTCCCGTGATTTTTAATCAACCCTATTTGCTTAATATAATCATCGTTGCGGCGTTGACCGTTGCGGTCTACATCTATCTTAAATATACAAAACAGGGATATGAAATTTCGGTAGTCGGCGAAAGTCAAAATACCGCAAATTATATTGGTATTAATGTTAAAAAGGTAGTAATCAGAACCCTTATTGTATCGGGCGCACTTTGTGGTATCGCAGGTCTTTTGCTTGTTGGCGGCACAAATCATACAATCAATACCGAAACCGCAGGCGGCAGAGGCTTTACTGCCATTATGGTTTCTTGGCTTGCAAAGTTTAACCCCTTCTTTATGGTGGTTACAAGCTTTATTATCGTATTTTTACAAAAGGGAGCGCAACAGGTTTCTACCGATTTTAGACTCCCACAGGCAATCACCGATATTGTAACGGGTATAATTCTTTTCTTTATTATCGGTTGCGAATTTTTCTTAAACTATAAAATTGTACTCAGTAAAAACGGAAAGGAGAATGACTAATGTTAGCCTTTCTTGTTAGCGCAATAAGACTTGGTATGGTGTTTCTCTTTGGTTCAACGGGAGAAATTCTTACCGAAAAATCAGGTCACTTAAATCTTGGCACACCCGGTGTTATGTGTGTTGGCGCATCCTGCGGTTGTTTTTCCGAATACCTTTATCTTAAGGCGGTAGGGCCGCAGGCAGTCCCCGTGCTTGCAATTTTAATTGCGGTTGTTTCCACCTTTGTAGGCGCTGCCTTAATGGGACTTTTGTTTAGCTTTTTAACCGTAACGCTCAGAGCAAACCAAAATGTTACAGGTCTTGCCCTTACAACCTTGGGTATAGGTATTTCCGATTATATGATAGCAAAGACAGGCACCTCATTCGGCAGAGCGAGTAAATACTTCACCTCCTCACTTCCCTTTGCAGATGACTTAGGCTGGTTTGGAGAGCTGTTTTTATCACACGGCGTTATGATTTATCTTGCTATTATAGTGGCGCTCATTTGCTCCTTCGTTTTATCTAAAACAAGGATAGGCTTGAACCTTAGATCGGTTGGCGAAAACCCCGCAACTGCCGATGCCGCAGGTATAAATGTTTCGCGCTATAGATATGCTGCAACCTGTATTGGCTCGGGTATTTCGGGCCTTGGCGGTCTTACCTTTATAATGGACTACCTCAACGGAAACTGGGAATACTGTATTGATGCCTTTGGTTGGCTTTCAATTGCACTTGTAATTTTCACCGTTTGGAAACCAAACCTTGCAATTTTAGGCTCCATAATTTTCGGCGCACTCTATATTGCCAGCAGTTATATTACGGGCGTTAGCTTTGCGGGAAAAGAACTTTTCAAAATGCTTCCTTATATTGTAACTATAATTGTTTTAATTTTTACAAGTATGAGAAACAAAAAGAAAAATCAACCCCCCGAAAGCCTTGGACTTCCTTATTTCAGAGAAGAAAGATAAAATTAATTACAAAAACAAATTGGGAAGAAGCGTTTTTCGTTTCTTCCCAATTTAAGTTTAATTGTTAAATCTGTTTTCTAAATCATTTAAAACTTTTTCTTTTAAAGCTATTAAAACATCTTCTTCAATATTAATATATATGCAATCTAAGCAGTTGCCTTGTATATCAAGCTGTAAATTTTTTAAAATGCAAGAGCCTTGCTTTTGATATACGCAAAATTCATTTTCACAAGATATTTTCATAGTTTGTCACCTCTAAATTAATTTTAACACAAATATTCTAAAATATCAAGTACACGAAGTATTTTGAGTTTGTAATTACCTATACTTGTTTATAGAGTTATCGAGTAAATGAAGTATAGGATGATATTTATGAAATTAAATGAAGCGGTTGCATACAGAATAAAAGAGCTTTGCAAAGAACGCAAAATAACTCAATATCAGTTGTATTTAAAAACGGGTGTACCACAATCAACCTTAAGCACAATTATGAAATGTTGCTATCCAAGTATGAAGCTTAGAATAATATATGAAATTTGCGACGGCTTGGAAATAAGTCTTGAAGAATTTTTTGCTTCAGAGATATTTAAACGCGAAAATATAGAGGAAGTTTAAACTGCCTAAAAAACAAATCGGGAAGAAGCGTTTTTCGTTTCTTCCCAATTTTAGTTTAATTGTTTATTCCTTTATTGGCTCCCAAAGCCCGAGATTGGGATAAGGAGTGCCAATTACGGTTAAATCCTGCTTTGCAAAAATCTGCTTTGCGTTGGTAACAAAATCGGAATATGTTAACATTCTGCGGTCGATTGTAGGCGGTGCTTCAAGGTCAATTTCGTATATCCACGCACCGTTGTAGCCTATAGAATTAAAGGCATCTATAATCTTTTTCCAATCCAAAACGCCCTCGCCGGGGAGCCAATGACGCTCGTTTATATTGTCGCGGTCGGAAACATGGGTGGTTATGATTTTGTCGCCTACCGCCTTAATAAATTCGGCAGTATCATCAATCAAGGAGTGGTTGAAATCAAAGCAAACTCGCAGTTTATCGTTTGCGCTGAGTAAATCCAAATGCTCCTCAATAGTATTGCCAAGGCAGGTGCGGGGCAGGTCCTCAAGAGCGATTTGTACCCCCTTGGTATAACCGTACTCAGCAAGGGTATTAAGACATTCCTTTGCGTGTTTGATTTTTTCAGGTCTTTCGGATTGGTCAAAGGGCTCGGGTGTATGGGTGGGATGAATGACGATTTTGTCCATACCAATATCCGAAAATTTATCTATAAGCCAGCAAAACTCTTTAATGGCGCGCTTGTTGCTATCATTATCCAAGGACGAAATATCAAAGCTTCTGTGCATATGAGAATGAATAGACCAAAGCTCAATTCCCGTTTGCTCGGCAATCTGTTTAGCCTTTTTAAAATCAAAATTCTCATAACTTCCAATGCTGATTTCAATTGCGTCCATTCCCGCTTTTTTCATAGCCTCAAGACCTTCAACCGTAATGGGCTTTTGAGCTCCGCCCGCTGCAATACCAATTTTATACATAATATCACCCTTTAAAATAAAATTTATATAGTGGATTATAGCACACTGTTTTCGAATTTTCAATTTATTTTAAAAAATTTTTTAAAAAAAGACTTGACAAATGGTCGAGTGTTTGATATTATAATAACAGTAACAATTACTATTTAGATTTAAGGAGCACAAGGAGATGAAAAGATATTCAAAGCAACGCGAAGTAGTTTTAGAGATTTTGCGTTCCACAAAGCTCCATCCCAACGCAACAACAATATATGAATGTGCGCGTGAGGTTATTCCAAATATAAGTCTTGGAACGGTCTATCGCAATCTGTCCGAACTCAGTGCGTCAGGGGATATACTTGCCTTCAAAGCCTTTGATGGAAGTGAGCATTACGACGCTACCTGTGAGCCACATCCCCACCTTTGTTGTACTGCCTGCAGGCAGATAGTTGATTTGGATATTCCCTTTGTGGAGGATTTTGCAAAAAAAAGCGCCAGTCACACCGGCGCCCAAATTGAAAGTCACAATATAGTGTTTTACGGTAAATGTTCCGATTGCTGCAAAATTAAAATGTAGTAACGGTTCTATATAAAAATAAAAATCAAATTTTTGGAGGATTTTATTATGAAAAAGTATGTTTGTTTAATTTGCGGTTATGTTCACGAAGGCGATAGCGCTCCCTCTGAGTGCCCCATTTGTAAAGCTCCCGACACCAAATTCAAGGTTCAGGAGGAAGAACAGTCTTGGGCAGCCGAGCATGTAATCGGCATTGCTAAGGGCGTTGACCAGAGAATTGTTGACGGTCTTAAAGAGAACTTTATGGGTGAATGTACCGAGGTTGGTATGTACCTTGCAATGGCTAGAGCCGCCCACAGAGAGGGCTATCCCGAAATCGGTCTTTATTGGGAGAAAGCCGCTTGGGAAGAGGCTGAGCACGCAGCAAAATTCGCCGAGCTTTTAGGCGAGGTTGTAAGCCCCAGCACCAAAGAGAACCTCACCGTTCGCGTAGAGGCTGAAAACGGTGCAACCTACGGCAAAAACGAGCTCGCAAAGCTCGCTAAAGAGCTTGGCTTAGACGCTATCCACGATACCGTTCACGAAATGGCACGCGACGAAGCAAGACACGGCAAAGCATTTGAGGGATTGCTCAAGAGATATTTTGGTTAATAAAAAATTAGGGGCAGTCAACCAGGACTGCCCTTTTTAAAAAGGAGTAGATTTTATGTTAGATAAGAAGGTAATTGAACTTTTAAACGACCAGATAAACAAGGAGTTTTACAGCGCGTATCTTTATTTGGATATTGCAAACTACTACACCGCCAATGATTTGGACGGCTTTGCAAATTGGTACACCATTCAGGCTCAGGAGGAGCGCGACCACGCTTTACTCTTTTTAAAATATTTGCAGATTAACGGTATTCCCGTTGAACTCAAAGCCATTGACAAGCCTGATAAAATTTTTAGCGGTCATATTGATCCTCTTTTGGCAGGTGCCGAGCACGAGCGCTATGTAACCAGTCTTATTCATAATATTTATGATGCCGCTTACGGTGTTAAGGATTTCAGAACAATGCAGTTTTTGGATTGGTTTGTTAAGGAACAAATGGAGGAGGAAGAAAACGCAGATAAAATGGTTAATAAGTATAAACTTTTCGGTGACGATCCCAAAAGCCTTTATTTGTTAGACCAAGAGCTTGCCGCAAGAATTTATTCTGCACCCAGTCTTGTTTTATAGTTGAATTTTTTTACATCCTAAACAGTATTTTCATTTTAATTATACACATTCGCCGCAAAAAGCAAATCAAATGTAATAAAAAAACAACAAAAATATTTAATTTTTCAAAAAACTCTTTACTTTTGGAATATTTTGTGTTATACTAACTCTGTTCCGTTTTCTGGGAGTGGGGGTTTACCGCTTTTCGGTGGTCACCGTCCCTACCCTCGGTTAACAGGAAAATAATTATAAGAGGTGACAAAAATGACTAAAGAAGTTAAACAGCAAGTTATGGCAGAGTATGCTACTCACGAGGGCGATACCGGTTCTCCTGAAGTACAAATTGCTCTTCTCACCACCCGTATTAACGAGCTTACCGAGCACTTAAAGGTTCACAAGAAGGACCATCACAGCCGCCGCGGTTTGCTTAAGATGGTTGGTCATCGCCGTAATCTTCTCGCTTATCTTATGAAGAACGATATTGAAAGATATCGTGCTATCATTAAGAGACTTAACATCCGTAAGTAGTCCAAACCTCGACAGACCGACAAACCTATTTGTTCGGTCTGTCTATTTGTTATTTTATGGCATAAAAACAATAAAAACAGGTCAAAAACAGCGAAGGGTATTAGCAGTGAATTGACGGCTTAAAAACCTTTTCAACCCCTTTTAAACCGTGAATTTATTGCTAATCCTTCAGCTGAAAAATAAAAAATTTTAAATTGGAGGAAAATTAAAATGTACGAAAATTTTAAGGTTTACAGCACCGAATTTGCCGGACGCACCCTTAGTGTTGAAATCGGCAAAATGGCATTACTTGCAAATGGTTCTTGTCTTGTTCGCTACGGCGAAACTGCAGTATTTTGCGCCGCTACCGCTTCTGCAAAGCCCCGTGACGGTATTGACTTTTTACCCCTTTCGGTAGACTTTGAAGAAAAGCTTTATTCCGTAGGTAGAATTCCCGGCTCCTTCACCCGTCGTGAGGGCAAGCCCACCGATAAAGCAATTTTGGCATCCCGTGTAATCGACCGTCCCGTTCGCCCCTTGTTCCCCAAGGATATGCGCAACGATGTTTCGGTTGTTTGCACAGTTATGTCGGTTGACCCTGATTGCTCACCCGAAATTGTTGGTATGATTGGTACTTCTATTGCGCTTTCTATTTCTGATATTCCTTGGGAAGGCCCTATCAGCGGTGTTTCTGTAGGTTATGTTGATGGCGAGATCGTTCTTAACCCCACCGCCGCACAGGCTGAAAAATCCGAAATGCAGGTAACTGTTGCTTCTACCGCAGATTTGGTTGCTATGATTGAGGCAGGCGCTAACGAAATTCCTAACGACCTTATGTTTGACGGAATTATGAAGGGACACGCCGAAAACCAAAAAATTGTTGAATTCATTAAGGGTATTCAGGCAGAAATCGGCAAAGAGAAATTCACCTTTGAAACCTCTGATCCCGATCCCGAGATGTTTGAGGCCATTAAAGAGTTTGCTATTGAGGATGTTCGCGCAGCTCTTGATACCGATGATAAAAATGTTCGTGACGAGCGTTTGCTCCCAGTTTATGATGCTGTACACGCAAAATTCGATGAGCTTTATCCCGAAATGGAAATGAAGATTGACGAATGTATGTACAAGCTTCAAAAATATGTTGTTCGCCGTTGGTTACTTGATGACGGCAAGCGTGTTGACGGTCGCGGTATTGATGATATCCGTCCCCTTTCTTCCGAGGTTGGACTTCTTCCCCGTGTTCACGGTTCAGGTCTTTTCTCAAGAGGTCAGACACAGGTTCTCACCATTGCAACCTTGGGTCCCGTTCGTGATGCTCAGCTTTTAGACGGTATTGACAGTGAAGAAACCAAGCGCTATATGCACCACTACAATATGCCTTCTTATTCTGTTGGCGAAACCAGACCTTCCCGCGGCCCCGGCCGTCGTGAAATCGGTCACGGTGCTTTAGCAGAGCGCGCACTTTTACCCGTTATCCCCAGTGAGGAGGAGTTCCCCTACGCAATCCGCCTTGTTTCCGAAATCCTTTCATCTAACGGTTCTACCTCTCAGGGCTCTATTTGTGGTTCCACCCTTGCTCTTATGGATGCAGGTGTTCCCATTAAGGCTCCCGTTGCAGGTATCTCTTGCGGTCTTATTACCGAGGGTGACCGCTTTATGACAATGGTTGATATTCAAGGTCTTGAAGACTTCTTTGGCGATATGGACTTTAAGGTAGCAGGTACTCACAAGGGTATCACCGCTATTCAGATGGACCTTAAAATCCACGGTCTTACCCCTGAAATCATCAAAGAGGCTTTGGAGAAAACCTATAAGGCAAGACTTTACATTCTTGATGAGGTTATGCTTAAGTGTATTCCCGAGGCAAGAGCCGAGGTTTCCAAATACGCTCCTAAAATGCTCACCACAAAAATCCATCCCGATAAAATTCGTGAGGTTATTGGTTCGGGCGGTAAGGTTATTCAAAAAATCCAAGCTGACTGCGAATGTAAAATTGACATTGACGATGACGGTAATGTATTTATCTCTGCAATTGATGCAGAAAACGCAAAACGCGCACTTATGATTGTTGAAACAATTGCTCTTGACCCCGAGGTTGGCGCTGTTTATAAAGGTCGCGTTACCCGTCTTATGAGCTTTGGCGCATTTGTTGAAATCGCCCCCGGTAAGGAAGGTCTTGTTCACATCAGCAAGCTTGATGTTAAGCGCGTTGAAAAGGTTGAGGACTGCGTTACTGTTGGTGATGAGGTAATAGTTAAGGTTACCGAGATTGATGACCAAGGCAGAATTAACCTTAGCCGTCGCGATGCTCTTATTGAAATTGAGGGGCTTACCCCCGAAGATAACGGCGAAGCAGACCGTCCCCGTAAGGGTGGCCGTCCTGGCTTCAAAAACAAACACTAATTATAAAGTGTTTTATTAGGAATAAAAAATACGCGGAGTAGTTTTTACCCCGCGTATTTTTTGTGGTTTTAAGTTGATTTTAAGTGTGATGCTTCGCAAATTGAAAATAGGAAATTGAAAATTAATTATTGAAACCGATAAATTGTAGTTTGAAAGGCGAAACGCCTTTCAAACGCGTAGGGAACAACCAATGTGTTGTTCCGTATAATTACCACATTTTTTAGGAACGGCACGCTGGCCGTTCCCTACATCTGTTTAATACAATTTCATCTTCAAACCCCAATTTATCGGTCAAGAAAACAATTCAGCGTTCATAATTCTGAATTCAGCATTTTTGAAATGCTACGCGTTTCAAATTATAATTTATCGCTTACCTTCAGGGCGCGGGATGAGATTTAGCCAATTGCATAAAACCATCCCGCAATAAAAACGCCTAGTCTTCAACCTTTAATACAACCTTACCTATATTTTGTCCCTTATATAAAATATCGTGGGCGGCTTCGGCTTCGGTAATGGGAAGAATTGCGTGAATTGTGGGCTTAACCTCACCTGTGCTTACCTTTGGCCAAACATTTTCTACTAATTCTGCCAAAATCTGCGCCTTAACGGCGGGGGTACGGGAGCGAAGTGTGGAGCCGATAATTCGTACATTGCGAACATAAATATTTTTAAGGTCGATTTCCGTTTTTTGTCCTGCCAAAGCGGCAATCATAATCCAGCGTGCGCCGTGGGTTAAATAGTGAATACATTTACCCATTATTTCACCGCCAAGGCAGTCAATGGCAACATCAACCGAATTACCACTCTCAAGTTCTTCCTTCAATACTTCGGAAATATCCTCTTTTGTGGTAACAACAACCCTGTCGGCACCCAGATGCTTTATGTTGTTTGCAATTTCATCGGTTAAAACGGTGGTGATAACACGAATTCCAAAAGCCTTAGCCATAGGAATAACAACACTTGCAAGACCGCTTGCGCCTGCATTCATAAGAAGGGTATTGCCCTTTTCAATTTTACCCTCAATAAAAAGGTTAAGATATGCGGTTGCAAAAGCCTCAGGAATGGCTGCCGCCTCTGCCATACTGCAGTTTTCGGGTACGGGCATTAACATATCGTAACGGACTGCTACATATTCGGCATATCCGCCGCCGCCAAGTAAAGCGCAAACCTTGTCGCCTATTTTCCAGTTGCTGTTTGCTTTTGCTTCGTCGGCGATTTCGGTAATGGTACCCGAAATTTCAAGTCCCATCCATTCGGGACAACCGGGAGGGGGCGGATAATCACCCTCACGCTGCATTAAATCGGCGCGGTTAAGTGCGGCATACTCAATTTTTACCATAACCTCGTCGGCTTTAAGTACGGGGTCGGGTACGTTGCTCCAGCTAAGGGAACGGTCATCATTTACTAAAATAGCTTTCATTTTATATTATCCTTTCTTAAATGGAATTTTTTATAAAGTTTTTCTGCAACCGTCTATTATAATGTTTTCACCGTTTATATAGGCGGCGCTGTCACTTGCAAGAAAACAAATTAAATCTGCATTTTCTCTGCCCGAGCCTGTTCTACCTGCATAAGACATAATGCTTGGTTTTACAAAATCCATATCACCCTCTGCCGCAGGACTAACCGAGCCGGGGGATACCGAATTAACGGTAATATTATGCTCTGCAACCTCTTTTGCAAGTGCCTTTGTAAAGGAAATTATTGCGCCCTTTGTTGCGGAATAATGGGACATATTCGCGTTGCCGTATACACCCGCAACCGAAGCTACGTTAATTATTCTGCCGTAATCGGACTCAATCATTCTGCCAATAACCGCTTTGGTGACGTATATTGTACCCATAACATTAACATCAAAATATTTCTGCCAAAGGGCAACATCAACCTCGGCAAAGGATGAACGGTCACGCCAAAGGGCGGCATTATTTACTAAAATATCAATTCTGCCAAAATGGTTTATAGCCTTTTCTACGGCATTTATTACGGAATTATTATCAGATACGTCACAAACTAAGGTTATAACGTCATTTGTAATTTGTTTTACCTCTTTTTCGGCATCTGCCAAGGTTTCGGGGTTATAATCAAGCATAACAACCCTTGCATTGCCTCTTGCAAACTGAAGGGCACAGGCTTTTCCAATGCCAACGGCAGCACCCGTTATTAAAACAGTTTTGTTTTTAAACATAAATTTCACCCTTAAAAATCAATATTATCGCGTAGGTTTTTCATTACAGATAAAAGGGGCTGAGTGGGTGTGGAAAGATGGTCGTGCTCATAGACGCAAAGTGCCATTGAACAGCCCAAAGTAATACCCAATCTACGGTGAATGGAACATTCGCCACCCGATAAAAAGAGGAATGGTGCGCCAAGCTCATTTTTTAAAAGATTTGTTATCTTTAAATTTTCTATTTGTTGCTCCATATTATTGGCAAAGGTTACAATTTTTATAATATCTGCCCCTCTTCGTTTTTGTTCAAGGGCAATTTCCAAAACCCTTTCGGCGGGGGCGTATTTATAAAGGTGTGATGACATAAGCACCTCTGCGCCCATACCGTGAAGCCTGTCTATTAGCTCCATTTGCTTTTTTATAGCGTCGGCATTATCGGTAAGCTCCTCGGGATGTTTGCAGAACATATCACCCATAATATCACAAAGAACAGCACCGCTTTTAGCCGCAACGATAAGCTTTTCTGCCAACTGTTCATCGGTAAGCCCAAGATTATTTTTGCCTCTGTACTGGGTAATGTAGCAAGGTCGGTTTCCCATTTCGGCAAAGATTTTTTTGTAGGTTTCTTCGTTGTGGTATTCGGGCTTCAGGGATTCAATTTGAAGTCCATAAGACTCGGCACCAAGCATATTTGCATTTCTTATTCTGCCAATTGCCACTTCGGGTGTTTCACATTGAAGCATTACGGTAAGTAGGGGAGTTTCGCGGTTTAAAAAGGATTTTTGCATTTTTAGCCCCTCCTCATAGCGTTTCTGCCGCCATCTATCATAATATTTTCGCCGTTTATAAACTGACCCTTATCGGATGCCAAAAACAGGCAAAGGTCAACTACCTCCCCAGGTTCGGCAGCTCTGCCCATAAGGGTTTTCATATTAGCCATTCCGGGACGGGTGAGTACGGGGCCGGGCGAAACGCAAACCGCACGAATACCGTGCTTTGCGCCGTACTGCGCAAGAGATTTTGTAAATCCGTACATAAGCCCCGCCTTTGAAACTGCGTAATCCATACCGTCGGCAGTGCCCTCGGCACCCGTTATAGAGCCAATGTTTATTATAATGCCCGATTTTTGTTCACGCATTTGCTTTAATACTGCGTGGGAAAAGTAAAAAGGACCCTTTAAATTAACATCAATGCCCCAATCAAAAACTTCAATGGGGATATCGGGGAATTCGGGATATTTTTCTCTGTCAACGTTAAGCATTCGCAAGGAGTATCCACCTGCAAAATTAACAAGCACGTCAATACTGCCGAATTTTTCTACAGCGGTTTTTGTAACCTGACAGATATTGCCGTAATCCCTTACGTCACATACCACGCCAACAGCCTTTTCGCCGTACTCGGCATTTATTTCTGCGACCTTTTGTTCAAGAACCTGTTTATTTACGTCGCACATTACAACCTTACCGCCAAGGGATGCAAAATTTTCAGAAAAAAGAAGTCCCATACCCGAAGCGGCACCCGTTATAATTGCAGTTTTTTCTTTAAATTCCATAATTAAACCTCACTTAAATTAATCCAATATCGCTTCATTTCACATTCGTCTATTATAATTGCTTTTTCAAAAATGCCACCATTTTTCAGAATGGTTTTTTCGCTACCTATATTATCAGCATCACAAACAAGTAAAAGTCTATTTATGTTTATTTCTTTTGCTTTTTGTAATACGAGATTCAACATTTTTGTGGCAATCCCTTTTCGCCTTTCAGAGGGGCGTACCGTATAACCTATGTGCCCGCCCCATAAACTAAGCACGGGTGTATTTATATGATGCCTTAGTTCAATAATTCCAACGACTTTATTTTCCGATTCAGAAACTGCAATATAAGTGCTTGACGGAGCTTTGCCCTCATTAGAAATTTTATTACACTCTGTAACGCAGTTTATCCATTCTTGTGGGGAAAGAGAATCCTTCAAAGTGCCACACCCGGCAAACATATCGCTATCATTTGAACTTAGTATTTCTTCTCTGAATTGCCATATATCTTCGGCGTAATCGGTTGTTGGTGTTTTTAAAATTATATTCATTTTATTCTTCTACTCCAATGCTTTTTAAATACTCATCCATACGGGCGTTCTGACCGCCGTCATCCTCAAATTCATAGTCGGCAGGAAGGGCATCAAGCTCCATTTTAAGTCCCTTTTCAAGGGGCATAAATTCATAATCTTCAAGACCTGTATCACGAAGTAGCTTTGTGTTATCCACTCTGCGGTTAAAAAATCTATCGTGGGTTAGTTGTTGGCGAATGTGAATATTATTGGGGCAGATTATGTTAAGGTAACTATCGGTATCGGCTGTTACATATTTAAGTCCACCAATTTTTTTGTAAAGCTCGGCAATTTCTCGCCAGGTGTGGTATTCGCTTGTGGAGATGGTGTATGCCTCGCCCATTGCCAAAGGATTAAGCACCAATCGAGATACCGTTTTACCAAAATCCCCCGCCCAGCTAAGGGTGGCAAGCTTATCCATTGCGGGTTCGGGAAGCACAACTGTTTTGCCCTCTCTCATTCTGCGAATAAGCACCTTTGCCTCCAAAGTAGTAAGCTGAAAACGGGCTTTAGAATAGGTAATTGCGGGGCGAAGAATTGTAAAATTCTTTTTGCCCGAGGCGATAAGCATATCCTCCTGCTGTGCTTTATAGACAGAATAATCACCCGATTTAAGGAATGCTTCATCGGTTGAAACATCTAAAAGTCTATCCGACTCCTCGGTTATGGGGGTGGCACTATCGGCATAAATGCGGTAGCTTGAAAGGAATATGTAATGACTGCAATTATTAAGGAATAAATCGCAATATGGAGCAAATTCCTCGGGGCTGAAATAAATCATAAAATCGGTTATCACATCATAGCCGTTTTTAACGATTTGGGATGCAAAATCGCCCTCTTTAACATTCGCTTTTATAAAGGTAAGGTTGGGATTATCAGATGTTTTATCCTCTAGAGATACAACATCCACCTTGTAGTCCATTTTGAGTAGTTCTTCGGTAAGGTAAACGCCCAGCGCACCCGTACCACCTAATAACAATGCTTTTTTCATAATCGTTCTCCTTAATTTATCAACCTAATATCATTTCCACAATTCTCTTTGCGTCGTCCATTTGGGGCTGGGGGCCGCCGTCGATTCCCTTTTGCACCGATAAAAACAGGCTATTGCTTAAAACGGGACCTAAAAGACGGTGCCGTCTGCAATGACTTCCTCCGCAGAGGAACAAAAACTGTTTATCCAAATCCTCTTTTAATCGAAGGGTGGTTTTTATGTTTTCATCTACTTGCTTTTCGCTTTCGGCAAGAGTGACTATTTTTACAATATCCACTCCGCGCTCGGCTTGAACTTTTGCAATTTTTAGCACATCCTCATAGGGCATAAAGCGTAGAGGATGGCTCGACATAAGCACCTCACCACCCAAATGGTGCACCTCTTTTGCAAGAGCGATTTGTTTTTCTATAGCCTTTTCGTTATAGGTAATTTCATCGGGGGATTCATCAAACAAATCACCGCGAATATCAAAAAGCTTTACGTTATCAGCCAAAGAAAAGGCAAAAAGCATTTGCTCGGTTAATTCCTCGTCCGATTGCACCCAATCATTTATATTAAGTCGGCGATAATTGGTTATGTAGGCAGGTTTGCCATTCATTGCGCCAAAAATATCCTTAAAATCGGTAGCGGTGCGACATTCGGTTTTCATAAGCTCAATTTCCAAACAGAAGGCATCGGTGCCTTCCTTTAAGGCGGCTTCAATATCCCGCACCAAATCCTTGGTGTTGTTTGGCTTTAGCATTGTGGTTATAATCGGCTTAGTGTGCTCTAAAAACAAGCTCAAAATTATTGCCCCTTTTAAAAATATAATACTTCATTTTCTTTATGCTACCACAAATAAAGGCTAATAACAATATAAAAAACGGTATATTTTTCAAAAAAACGATACTTTTTTATGTTTTTTGATTGAAAATTTTTTATCTTTTTGTTAGAATGGATTTGGTGATGCTATGAACAGACTTAAAAATCTTGCCGCAACCGAAATTTCAGGTGTTTATACTCCAACATATTTTGAAAAAGAAATCATACATATGAAAAACCGCGCTTGGTACGGTATTTCTCTTGCCATAGACGGGGAAATTGCCTACACCTTAAATGGCAAAACCTATATTTCAAACAAAAATACTATGATTTTTTTGCCCAAGGGCGCAAGCTACAAGCTTGATTGCTACAAGCCCGGCAGATTTGCTCTTGTGAATTTTTTGTGCGATGAAAAATTTAATCTTGATGAATTTTTAGCCATTCCCATCAACGATGCCGAAGGATTTTTGCATATATTCAAGGTTATGGAAAATCTGTTTTTGTTTGAAGCTCCTTCTAAAAAATTTGAGCTTATGTCACTTTTTTACAGTATGTTAGGCAAGCTTTACACAAGTGCCGAAAAAAAGTGCTCCTACCCCATAATAAAGGCGGGCACCGAATATATGGAAAATAATTTAAGTAATCCCGAGCTTAATAATGATAATATTGCGCGGGCGGCGGGAGTCAGCGAAATATACTTTCGCAAGCTTTTTAAAAAGCAGTTTGGTGCGACGCCCCATGCCTATATGCAACAAATACGCATAAACAAGGCGAGGGCAATGCTTGAAAACGGAGTTGCGCAGATTGATGATGTATGCTCAAGCTGTGGTTACAACAACATTTACTATTTTTTCAAGGTTTTTAAAGAAAAAACGGGTTATACACCCACCGAATACAGAGAAAAATATTTCAGAAAAAATCTGTAAAAATAAAAAGTCAAAAATTGACCATAAAAATACAAACTTATGCTTGAAAAAGCAAAGCTTTTGTATTAGAATACACTTATAAACACTTTGTGAGGAGAATTTTTATGACAAAAAGCTATCGTTATCCTGCCGACTGTACATCAATTATTGATGTTACAAAAGCCCCCTACAATGCCGACAATACAGGTAAGGTGGATTGTACAAAAATCCTTTGTCAGGTTGTTGACGATATTTTGGGTGCTTATGAAAAGAATTTTTATGAAACCGATGCAAAACTCTCAGCTATGGAGGACCCCAACGCACTGATTTCATTTGAAATAAGAAAAATCGGCGGCAGAAAAAACGTTATCTTCCCCGAGGAATTACCCCCTTCAAAGATAATCTACTTCCCTAAAGGCACATATCTTGTAAGTGACACAATTTCATATTCTATGGAAGAATTTAGAAATATTCTTTCTGATCTTCGCCATTTGGAAATGAACGCTCAGCTTCGTTTTATGGGTGAAAATATGGAAGAAACCATTATTAAGCTTCAGGATAACTGTAAGGGCTTTGAGCACGGTAATGACCGCCCCGTTATTAGCTTTATGCAGGGCGAGGCTTCCAACATTGCTATGACAAATATGCTTGAAAATCTTACAATCAGCGTTGGCGCAGGTAACCCAGGTGCCACAGGTGTTCGCTATTTTGCCAACAACACAGGCGCAGTTCGCAATGTTCGCATTATATCGGAGGACCCCGAATTCCGCGGAAACACAGGCTTTTCTGTTCTTCACGAAAAGGTTTCGGCTTGCCTTGTACAGAATGTAGAGATTGTTGGCTTTAACTACGGTATTAAATCTATGCCCCAATTCCTCTACACCACCTTTGAGCATATCACCCTTCGAAATCAAAAGCGTTGCGGTATTTACGCAGGCAACACCGTTACATCCATCCGCGATTTAAAGAGCTTTAACACCGTCCCCGTACTTCGTATGGAGGGTATGATTGGTTTGGTTTCTCTTATTGATGCCGAGCTTTTAGGCGGTAGCCCCATTGAAACCGCCATTCGTTATCAGTACGGCTACTGCTTCCTAAGAAACATCAAATCCGAGGGCTATGAGTACATTATGCGTCAGGATATGTGCTATATGCAGACTCCTTCGGTTAAGGATTATTTAGCAGAATACTGCTCTCACGGGCCTCGCACACTTTTTGAACAAAGTGATGCAACCTCCCTTAATCTTCCCATTGAGGAAAACCCCGAGGTTAAGTGGGATGACCCTGAGGACTGGGTATCGGTTAACAGCTTTGGCGCCAAGGGTGACGGCATAACCGACGATACCGAGGCTATTCGCGCCGCTATGAACTCTGGTAAGCCCACCGTATTTTTCAATTCAGGCAGATATTTAATTGATGATACCATTGAAATTCCCGCACATGTGCGCCGAGTAAACTTTATGTACGGCGATTTGGCAAGCGGTCCCAACCTTTGTAAAAAGGCTGACACAGGCGCATTTAAGATTGTGGGTGACAGCGACGAGCCCCTTATTATTGAAGACCTTTTTGCCTTTGAAAAGTTCTTTGGATTTATGACTCTTGTTGACCACGCCTCCAAGCGCACACTTATTTTCAGCGATGTTCACGTACAAACTGCATCTATCTACTTCAACACAGTTGAGGGCGGTAAGGTGTTTATGGAAAACACAGGCTGTACCATTGGCGGTGTTCCCGGTGCAGGTAAGAGAACCGAGCCCCTACCGGGTGAGGAAAAATACCCCTACGACAGAACAAGAACTAACTTCTACTTTAAAAATCAAACTGTATACGCCCGTCAGATTAACCCCGAGCGTTCACTTCACGAGGTTATAAATGATGGTGGTACACTTTGGGTAATGGGTTGTAAAACCGAGGAAGAAGGCACCGCTTATGAGACCAAAAATGGCGGTAAGACCGAAATTATCGGTGCAGTATTTGCAATTGGACTTGGTATGCAGCATCCCGCAGTTATTAATGATAATTCCTCTGTCAGCGTTTTTGCCTCCACCGCAGGTATGACTCACGAACAGCAATGGCCCATTGTTGTAAGGGAGATTAAGGGTGACGAGGTAAGGGAAATTAAAAAAGAGGAATTGCCTACCCGTTATTTGGATAGCCGTATTCTTCCTCTCTACATAGGTAAATAACCGTTCCGCGTCCACATCAATTGCTTATTTATATTAAAAAAGAACAGAACCTTAGTTGATTAAATCAGTAAGGGACTGTTCTTTTTTTATCATTATTATTCTATAATTGTAATTTCCAAACCACATTTTTTTGGAATGTTAAAATGTGAGAAATATTTTTGCTCCAAGGGAATCCATTCGTTAAAAAATCGTTCTGCCATAAGGGGTGAATTGCGTTTTAAAATTCTTTTCTTTTGAAGCTCGGCAGAAATATTTAAAAATACAGAAAAATCATAAAACCTCTCAAATTCGGGGTGCATTGAGTAGGCACCCTCTACAATAACTAATTTTTTGGGAACGATATGCTCAATTTCGTCAAGAGCCATTTTAGAGCAATCAAATCTTTGATAATTTATCTCCTTGCCCCTTGAAAGAGGCTCTAAAACCTCTGCCAAAAAGCGTTCTCTATCAATGTTTCCGCCTATTTCGGAATATCTTTCAGGGGTTCTTTGTTGGGGGCGCAGAAAAAAGTCGTCCATATGAAAAACAGTACAATCATAAACCCTTTGGAGCATCTCTGCAAGGGTGGTTTTTCCGCTTGCGCTTCCCCCTTCAATGGCAATTATCTTTTTTTCATCAGAAAACTCATCAAGGCGCGCAAAAAGAGATAAAAAAGGAGTTATTTGCTCTTTTTTGTAATTTGTTTTCAAAAGCTCATAGACCTTCTGAGAGCCAATCATAAAAGTTCTCCTTTAACTACCTTGAATTTTTCCAAAAGCATTACAACAATCGGAATTAATACAATCTGCGCAACAATGCCCGGAATTGCATTGGTAAAAGCCCCCGCAATGAAGGCAGAAAAGGTAAAAGCGCCCCCGCTTGCTTCCATACAAATAAACATCGCAATGCCCCAAACAATTCTTCCAACTACCATTGCAATAAGTAATGAGCAGTATATATAAGGCTTTTTCTTGGGCAAAATTTTATACATAAGCCCTGCCACTAATCCATAAACGGCAAGCTCAAATGCCATACAAATGGCTTTTGGAAAAAGGGGTGGCATACTAAGGGTTAAAGACCTGAAAAGGGGAGCGATAAATCCAACCGCAAGTCCCCAAGGCCAACCACAAATGAAGCCACAAATTAAAACGGGAATATGTAATGGACAAAGCATTGCGCCAATTTCGGGAATTTGACCTGTTAAAAAGGGCATTAAATAGGCAAGCGCTAAAAACAAAGCCGAAAGAATCATTTTTTGTAAATAGTTTTTATTTTTCATTTAAAACTCCACCCTTGTTAATTTTCCCCTTTAAATATCACAAGAAGTATAGCATAACCCTTAATATAAATCAAGCAAATTTGTTTCAGTTTCAGGCATTTTTGTTTTTAAAAAAAGAGGAAGAAGTGGATGTAAAAAAACAAACGCCCGATAAATTGGGGGTTAACGATGTGATTATATTAAACAGATGTAGGGGCAAGCGAGACTGAGCCAATTGTATAAAACCGCGATAAAAGTGCAAAATCGTACTTCTATCGCGGTTTTAATATTTATGAGCCTATTAATTTTTTATATTTCAATGCAATTCTATGCCCTGCCATTCGGCAACAAACTGAGCAAGGTGAACAACATCCTGCAAGGTAACAAAGCCGTCGCCGTTAGTATCCAGCGCTCTTGGGTTGTGTTCAACATCCCACTCTGCCACTACCTGAGCCAAGCAAACAACATCTGTAAGGTCTACGGTTCCATTATTATTAATGTCACCCTTCAGGTAGTAGGACTCGTTGTCAAGATTGAGTATTACATTTTGGGTTACCGAAACAGATTTTACAATAACCTTGTATTCTGCCGCTACATGACCTTTTTTGGTAGCTCTAAGAATGTATGTACCTGCGGCAACATTAGAAAGCTGATATGATGTGTTGTTAAGGTATACTGTGGTTTCATAGGCGGCTTCGGTTGAACCGTTGGGAATAAGCTGAATGGTTGTGGGGTCGTTATTGGTACCCTCGCTTATAACGCTACCGCTGACATTTTTTATGGTTGCGGGGGATGCGCCCTTGGGGAAGGAATAGTAGATGTACACCGTATTGGCGTTGCCTAAAACCATATCCCAACTGTCATTCGCAACAACTTCAGTTCCGTTAACATAGGCGGTTACTGGGGTAACAAACTGACAGGCGTTTGCGTCGTTCAGCTTGGCGGGAATAAGTTTAATTTCAACCCTATATTTTTCGCCTTCAATAAAGGTGTCCTCGGGGTCCATTTGATTTCGGTCCTCGTCAAACCAAACAATACCGTTTGTGCCCGCATAGATAGGATCTAACTGATACCACTCGGGGTAGGCAACATTTGCGGTGTAGTCGGGGTTTTCACCCGCCTTTGGGGTAGAAAGACCGCTGACCATTACTGTAGTGATCTTTTTGCCCTGACAGGTGAAGCTGCAGTTAACACGACGCTGGCTGGAGAAGTAACCCTCCCAAATTTCTACATCTGCCACGAAGCCGTTAATGGAGCCAATGGTGGCATTTTCATAATACTTGGAGGTATAGGCAAACTCATAGCCCTCCTCGGTTATCAGGTAAGCATATACCAAATATTCGTGACCTGGGATGAAATACTCGTTTTCGTATACCCAATCCGATTCTGTCAAGTCAAACCAGCCGATACCGTTTTTAATATAATACCACTTTTCGTTTGCCCAATAGGCATCGTAGTAGGAATTTTTATTGGTATTAATTTTGTAGCCACTGCCACGGATGGAGGCGTTGTAGGCAGGCGTTTCACCCGCAATGGGTTCGGTAATGTTTTCAATGGTAATGTTTTCCACAATGCTATCATTACATTCGCCAAATTCATAATAGATGGTGATGTAGTGATCGGGGTCCATACCATAGGTCTTATGAGCTTTGGTATAATTGCCGTTTACCTTTGCCCAGATGTAGGGCTCACCGTCATCGTAGGAAGCCATAGCCGGGAAGGCATATCCCGATTTTGTTTGCATTTCTACAGCAAACTTGTAATATTTACCCGCTACAAACGGTGTGTTTTTATCAATAAGCTTCCAATTGTTCACGCCGTTGTCGGATACAAACCAGAAACGGTATTGGGTGTAATTACTACTGCCGCCCATAGCCGTATAACAAGCGGGACGGTCAACTGTCACGGTGTAATTCGGCAGTTGCCTTCCTTGGGAGC
>SVPL01000088.1 GCA_015065925.1 Oscillospiraceae bacterium | reverse complement strand
ATTGCCGACCCTAAAAATCCCAAATACACCACTGTGGATGGCGTTCTTTACAATAAGGATATGACAACTCTTATTTATTGTCCGGAAGGTAAAAAGGGTGATTTAATAGTTCCCAAAACGGTAACAACGGTTAAAACTTTGGCCTTCTCTTATACACAATTAGACAGTATTACATTTGAAAACCCCAATATAAATATTGCATACTATGCATTTGGTCCGTATAGCTGGTATTATAATGAGCTTGACGATAATTATGGTATGTACGCACCTTATCCCGAGCCTGAAAGAGAAATTACCATTAAGGGCGCCGAAAACTCCACTGCCGAAAATATAGCAGAAGATTTTGGATTACCCTTTGAGGTTATCACCGTTGTGGAAGAAAGCGAAACAGGTATAACAGTTTCTGAAACAGTTATGGATGCTATTCCTGAGGGCGCTACACTTGTTGTTGAAACTCTTGAAGCAACCGAAGAAAACACAGTTGTGTTTGATATTACTTTAGAGCTTGAGGGTGAAGCGGTTCAGCCCGACGCACCCGTTATGGTAAGTATACCTCTGCCCACGGGAATTGATCCTGCTCTTTGTAAGGTTTACCGCTTAGAGGAAGATGGAAGCAAAACCGATATGAATGCTACGGTTGCAGGTGGAGTTATCTATTTTACTACCGAACATTTCAGTCTTTATGTTATTGAATCAAGCTTTGTTCCCGGCGATATTGACGGTAACGGCGAGGTTGATTTGCAGGATGTTGTATGCTTGGCGCAGATTGTTGCCGAATGGGAAAATATTGACTATGTAGAAGCCGCACTCGACCCCGATGGTGATGGCGATGTTACATTGCAGGATATTGTGCGTTTAGCACAGTTTGTGGCTGAATGGGATGTAATCCTTTCTGATGTAGCTTATTCTGCCGAATAATTTTAAAGTATAGGCTAGTGCCTATGAATACTTTGGCTAGGGATGGCGGGTTTTAAACCTGCCGTCCCAATTTAAAGATAGGAGATATAATTATGGAATGGTTTTTGTCCTTGTTTACTGAATGGAAATGTTCTTTAGTTATACTTTCGGCATTTATTTTATTTTCAATAATAGTTTATATTTTGTCAAAATCAAAATACGGAAAGAGGTTTTCTTTTCCGCCAAGCCATATTCTTTTTGTTGGTACATTTATAGCGGCGGTATTTTATTTTTTGCCTTGGTATTCCCTTCAGTTAACTCCTCTACAAACCTTTTTTACTTCTATTCAGCACGCATTCAGGCTTTTCAGTTTTGATGGCGATTTTGTAGAAAAGGTTGTGGGATACGAAGGTTTTCCGCCCGAAATAAGAGATTTTTACATCACATATGGTTCCTTTTTGTATGCCTTTGCGCCCATTATAACCCTTACTTTTATTCTTTCTTTCTTCAAAAATCTTATTTCTCATTTAAAATATCTTATGTTTTTTTGGACAACTGCCCACATATTTTCCGAATTGAATGAAAAAACCTTATCCTTGGCTTTGTCTATTAAAAAAGAGAAAAAAAGATTTTTATTTATAATTCCAAGGGATATTATTGTTTTTACCGATATTATTGATAAAAAAGAAGAAGAAAATCTTGAATTGCTTGAAAAAGCTCAAAAAATGGGAGCAGTTTTATTCCGAAAGGACATTGAAGCAATACATTTTAAAAGAAAATTCTCGCTTCGCAAGGTGAATTTTTATTTAATTTCTGAAAATGAATCGGAAAAAATCCGTCACGCAGAAAGTATAATGGATGCCTACGATTTTAAAGGCGTTAAACTTCGTGTGTTTTCTGATGATGTACAAACGGAGCTTTTGATGACAACCAAACAGACAAAAAATATGGAGGTTATCAGGATTAATGATATCCAATCATTAATTTATGATAATCTTGATAAAAACGGCATCAATCTGTTTCAAAGAGCCCGTAAAATTGAAGGCGAAAAGGATCTTGTTATTTCTGCTGTTATAGTTGGACTTGGACGGTACGGTAAAGAAATGCTTAAGGCTTTAAGCTGGTATGGTCAATTAAGCGGATATAAGCTTAAAATATCGGTTTTTGATGAGGATGTAAATGCTGAAGAAAAATTTAAACAGCTGTGTCCCGAATTAATGGATTACAAACACAACAAAAATTTTGAAGCGGGTGAACCGTATTATGAAATCACTATACACTCGGGTGTTGATATTAATGTTCCCGATTTTGAGAACAAGCTCAAAAAAATAACCGACGCAACATACATTTTTGTTTGCTTGGGTACCGATGCAATGAATCTTAGTGCCGCAACCAAAATACGCGCTATGTGTCAACGCATTGACTATGCGGGGGACGGCAGAAAACCCGATATAGAAGCAGTAATATACGATTCAAATGTTAAAAAACGAATGTGTGTTACGTGGGATGAAATTAAGGATTACGAAGAATACTGTAAAGCTCCTTATGAATATTTTGAAAAGCATCCTGAAAAACAAAAGCCCATTTACGGCGCCACTAATTTCAAGAAACAGCAGTATCAAATCTTAATGATTGGCGATCTTGAAAATTTCTATTCATACCATACAATAATAAATTCTGACCTTATAAAGGCGGGGCTTGAAATTCACATTGGATATAATGTGAAATTTCAAAAGATTTGTTTTGCTGAAAACCGAATGATGGAAAAGTGGACTCAGTTTGTCAGCAGTAACGGATTAACCGAGTCTTGGGCTGAATATCTTTCAAAATGGAAAACCGAAAATAGAATTAAAGAGGGGGAGCCCTTTAATCTTTCTGATGCAAAAAGCGGTTTTCATTTTATGACAGCAGAGGAAGAAGAAAACTCGAAAAAGAACGGAAAGGCGCTTTTAAAAGCCAAAAATATTGCAACCCGTAGGATAATAGAATGGGAAAAAACTATGTACGATTATTTTAATACTCTTATGAATAATCCGCAGTTGGCTAAAGAATGGAAAAAAATCGAAAAAGGCGAAATATTTCCTTCCAAAAAGAGCTTTTTGTTTGAGTATAATTACCGTTCTTCAATTGCTAAAGCAATTCATAAGCGTTTAAGAGAAAAGCTTAATTTTAAACAGGAATTGCTTAATACCCCTTGGGAAAAATTATCCTTAGAGCAAAAAATCGAAATGGGTGAGGTGGAGCATATCAGGTGGAATGCATATATGCGTTCAGAAGGCTATAGATATGCCCCCAAAAGAAACGATTTGGCAAAAGTGCATTACAATCTTGTTCCTGTATCGCAGTTATCCAACGACGATTTGCGAAAGGATGCTTAAGGAAAAATATAATTTTGGCATTGAAAAACAGATATCTGATAAACCCTTAAGTTATCGGATATCTGTTTTGTGTTAAATTTAGTTTTTTATTTTGTTAATGTTCCGCCGTCGGTTTTAAGAAGAATAAAAATTTGCTCCTCTGCCAGAGTTTCGGTGTTGACATAAACCAAAATCTCCTCTTTTTCATCGCCTATGCAGTGAAATTCATAACAGTAAAGCTCGTTTTTTCCACCTGAGGGTATTATCGCCAATCGGGTGGTTTTTATTGTTAAATGGGGGCTTATAACTTCAGATGCCTCCGCGGCGGTATGGGTGGGCACCTTTAAGGTTCTGCCCTTGTGGTTCATAATAAAGCCCGTGGCCTCGTGAAAAATAACCTCGAAATTGTCAAGAGCAACTCCCACCTTAATAAGGTCGGGATAGCAAATTGTGTCGCCCTGAACGAAGGCAAAATTAACAACGCACATACCTTCATCAGCAAAATAGTAGCTGGTTTCAAAATCGCCTATATCAAGTCCATTAATATATTTTTTGGCAGCCTCTACCGCACGCTCATAATCATTTGACGGACTGTTTATTTCTTTTTCTTTTCTGAAAAAGCTTACAAAACCGCCCTTTTTTGTTACGGCTATGCTGCCGTCTTCAAAGCCAAAAACAAAGGAAGGGATTTTTCCACCCTCTTCGCTATTGTTAAACAAATCCTCTGCTTTTAAGCCAAGCCTTTTGGCTGCAATTGATTTTGCCTCGCTTTGGCTTATTTCGGTTGCGGATTTAAGCATTTCCGACTCCTTTTCAAGTATGTGGTCGGAAAACGGACCGTCATAAATCAGGGTAGGATAGTCGCTTAGGCTTTCGGCGGTGTCGGCTAAATGGGTATCCAAATCGCTTTCAAATTCCATATCCTTAAGTGCATTTTCTATGCTTTCGCTCCATTTTTCGTCGGTTGAAAACATAGTTTTTGCCTCGTCTAAACCGCTACTTAGATTTTTGGCAATTTTCGAAAGCTTTATAAGGTTTCCTCTGTCGTTTTCGCTTACACTTTCACCCTTTACAACATTTTTTGTAATGGATAGGGAGTAGTCGCTTACCTGATTTAAAAATTTTGAAATGGTGTCCAGACTCTGGTGCTTTACGGGTAACTCGGCAAGCGCCGCCAAGGCAGTACCCGCCTGTAATATAAGCTCATTTGTAAGACCTGTTAGGGTGGCAGGGGTGCCTGTGTAAAGGGTTTTCCCAAGAGTTATGGAAATGTTTTCTATTTCACTGCTTAAATTTTCCATTGCCGATTGATATTTGTGGATAATCTGCCTTTTAAGTAGAGTTGTTCGGTTTGTGTTGTATATAAGACTTCCTGCAAAAACAACTACAAAGGCTAGTGCAAAGCTGATTATTCGCACCAAACAGCGTTTTTTAATGTAAAATTTCATTTAATCACCCATTTTCTTTTTGGGTTATTATTTCCTTATTTTCAAGTTTTATTAGGATTATTTTGCTGTTTTTAGATTCAATCACCTTTGTATTTTCTTCTGGTTGCCATACCACCTCTTATGTGACGCTCACTTTTGTTTATCTCCAAAACCTTTTTTACGTCCCTGTAAAGAGACGGATTTTTAACCTTTAGCCTTTCGGTTACGTCCTTATGTACTGTGGATTTTGAAATATTAAAAACTCCTGCGGTGCTGCGAACTGTGGCACCGTGTTTCTTTATGTATTCCCCTAAAATTGTGGCGCGATTTGCGACCGACTGCTTCATAAAATCAACTCCTAATATGTAGTTAATTGTATGAAAGAAACCATAGGAATATTACTGATTTTAAGGGATAGGGGGAGAATATGAGGTAAGAAGTAAGAGGTAAAAGGGAAGAAGTGCTTCTACATTTCCCCTGCGGCTACGGATAATTCGTATAAACGGAATGCCGAAGCAATATGACAGTTAATCCAGAAGTTTTCTAAGTCTTCTATGTTTTCTTTTGTTGTCCAAAATGTTGGAATAACGCCGTTTGTAGGGTCTTGCATACGGGTAATCATATCACCTAAAGCGGCTGCTTTTTCAAAATACAATGAGTCGTTTGTAGCACGGTACATATCTAAAAATGCAGACATAATTTTAGAGGTAC
>SVPL01000017.1 GCA_015065925.1 Oscillospiraceae bacterium | reverse complement strand
TCCCATGGCATTTAAAACACTTCCTTTTCTAGCATTTTATCTGCCTTTATTTTATCATAAAACTGTAAATAATCCTCCCGTACATTCTGTAAACTATCCTACCATACTATACACAGCGTGCCGTTCCTAAAAAATGTGGTAATTATACTACAATTTATCGGTTAAATGATTAATTTTCAATTTGCAAAACGCCACACGTTTCTATTCTCCCGAAAATGGTGCTATTTGCAATATTTTTCATTGCTATAATCAATTGACTTTTTTAGGTTAAGATTTTAAAATTAATATAGATAATTTTAAGGAGGTTATTTTTATGAAACCCTTTATGGATAAAGATTTTATTTTAAACACCGAAACTGCAAAGGAGTTATTCCACGAAACTGCGGCAAAAATGCCCATTATCGACTATCATTGCCATATCGAGGCCAAGGAAATTGCCGAGGACAGAAGGTTTGATAACATTGCTCAGGTTTGGCTTGGCGGTGACCACTACAAGTGGCGCGCAATGAGAATTTGCGGCACTCCCGAAAGATGCGTTACGGGTGACGCGTCCGACTATGAAAAATGGCTTGCATTTTGTACCGCCGCCCCCAAAATGATTGGTAGCCCCCTTTATCATTGGGCGCACTTGGAGCTTCAGCGTTATTTTGGCATTACCGATACTTTAAGTGAGGATACTGCCGAAAAAATTTGGAATGAGTGCAACGAACAGCTTAAAACCCTTACCGTTCGCAAGATGATTGAAAAATCCAATGTAGAAATCATCTGCACCACCAACGACCCTGTTGAAATGTTGCCTTACCACAAGGAAATTGCAAAGGATACATCCTTTAAAACAAAGGTTTTCCCCGCATTCCGTCCCGACAAGGCAGTTAATATTGATAAAGCAGGCTTTGCCGATTACATTAACTCTCTTGCAGAGGTTTGGGGCAAAAAAATCGAATGTTTTGCCGATGTTAAGTCCGCAATCGTAAGCAGAATTGAATACTTTGCTGAAAACGGTTGTCGCGCCGCCGACCACGGCTTGGACTATGTCCCCTTTAAGCTTTTAGAGGATGCCGATTTGGATGTAGCCTTTAAAAAGGCTATGAAGGGCGAGACACTGGCTCAGTGTGAAATCGACGGCTACAAAACCGCACTTATTGCCTGCTGTGCCGCCGAATATGCAAAGCGTGAGTGGGTTATGGAGCTGCATTACGGCGTTATCCGTAACACCAATTCGGCTATGTTCAAGCGTCTTGGCCCCGATACCGGTTATGACGCGGTAGACCAGCATCTTGATGCCGCAAATCTTGCATATCTTTTAGATTTGCTTATTTCAAACGATACACTTCCAAGAACGGTTATTTTCCCCATCGACCCGTCACACAACACCTCTGTCGAAACCATCTGCGGAGCTTTCCAAGCCGAGGGAATTAAGGGCAGAGTACAGCAGGGTGCCGCTTGGTGGTTTAATGATACAAAAGCAGGTATGGAGGCTCAGCTTAAAGCATTCTCCGACCTTTCTGTTCTCGGTTGCTTTATTGGTATGCTTACCGATAGCCGTAGTTTCCTTTCCTACACCCGCCACGAGTATTTCCGCAGAATTCTTTGCAACTACATCGGCGACTTGGTAGAAAACGGCGAATATCCTGCAGATATGCCCCGCTTAAAGGAAATTGTTGCAGATATTTGTTGCAATAACGCAAGAAATTACTTCGGTTGGAACAAATAATGAACCAAAAAAAAGTTTTAGTTGGTATGAGTGGTGGAGTAGATAGCTCGGTCGCTGCTCAGCTTCTTATAAATTCCAATTTAGGCACTACAGGTGTCACCCTCAGACTTTATGAGGGTGAAAAATGCGGTAGCTTGAATGATGTGCGGGATGCCGCAGAGGTTTGCGAAAAGCTTGGTATTGAACACCTTGTTTTGGATTTAAAAAATCAGTTTGAAAATGCGGTAATTGATAAATTTATTGCCGAATATCAGCTTGGTAACACCCCTAATCCCTGCATTGAATGCAATAAGCACATTAAATTTGGCGAAATGCTTAAGTTTGCAAAATCAGAGGGTTTTGACTACATTGCAACGGGTCATTATGCTAAAATTCAAAAGCAGGGTGACCGATTTGTGGTTGTAAAACCCAAAGATAAATCCAAAGACCAATCCTACGTGCTTTATTCTCTAAATCAGGAGCAACTTGGGTCAACGGTTATGCCTTTAGGGGATTTAACCAAGGCAGAGGTGCGCGAAATTGCCGAGGCAAAGGGACTTATTACGGCTCACAAGTCGGATAGTCAGGATATTTGCTTTGTTCCCGATGGCGATTACACCGATTTTATCTCTAAATGGTTGGGAGTTACCTTCCCTGAAGGTGACTATGTGGATGTAAACGGTAAGGTTATTGGAAGGCACAAGGGTATGATTCGCTACACCATAGGTCAGCGTAAGGGGCTTGGAATGGGCTTTGGAAAGCATATGTATGTGCTGGATAAATCGCCTTTAGAAAACAAGGTTATATTGGGTGATGAGGACGGGCTTTTTAAGAAATCCGTTGTGGTAAAGGATGTTAATTTTATGGCTATGGAGTCATTAACATCTCCTATGGATTGTCTTGGAAAGCTGCGTTATCGCCATAATGAACAGCCCTGCCGAATTACCCCTATTGATGAAAATACGCTACTTGCCGAGTTTACCGAGCCACAAAGAGCCCCCACACCGGGACAAGCCGCTGTTTTTTATGACGGCGATACCGTAATCTGCGGCGGGGTAATTTCGAGATAATAATTGTTTGCGAATATTAAAAAGGAGATGTAAAAAACATACTCTCCAAAATCTTATAAAATCAGGGAAATCAGCCCGAAAATGAATGGGGAAGAAGTGAAAATATTTTCATTTCTTCCCCATTTTAAGTTTGTTATTTAATTTATCGGTTTAGACATCTAATGTCTAGCGTCTAAAAGCTAATTTCTAGTATCACATTCCACCGCTTCGCGCTCGGCGGTAAGGGGAGTGTAAACATAAACATCAGTAAGTTTTTTTGTTTTCGCGCCTAAATCCTTAAGGAAGTATTCAGGTTCATTAACACCCTCACCGTTAAAGGCAAAAACAAACTCAAAGTCGTGCGGTTCAAAGTCAAGCTCTCTTTCGGGATTGGGACCGCAAGAATGACTACCAAGCGCACGCATTTTGTAATCAACATAAAGGAAATTGTTGTTTAAATCTTCCTTTAAATCACTCTTGTGACGGGCATTGCGCAAATCATCCAGTTTCCAAGGATGGTAGGAGAATTGGAAACTTTCATTTCCGTAGACGGTGAAGCTTTCATTTTCGTTTTTAATCTGTGCATAGCGTGTGTCACCGCGGTTGCCTGTTTCCTGAGGCACATCAAACTCAAAATTCATTTTTTCAATTGGTAATTCATACACACCAACGGGGGCATTGCCAATGGCGTCATCATAATTTTGGTCACTGCCTCTGCCAAACCATTTAACCCTATTCAAATCCTTGGTGAGTTTAAATACTACGCCGAAACGGGGAAGTCTTGGGGTAAGGGGATCAATATTATCGGGGGTGTCGTATTTTATGCAGGGCATCTCTCCAAAGGGCTTTACAATCATATCTGATGTAATAAGACCGTCACTAAAAACATTATATTTAAGCTCCAGATTAAATCCCGTGTAGTTGCAGTCGTAGGTGAGTACCGATTTGGCTGTGATTTCAAGGGATTTTTCAAGCATTTTCACCTTGGTTTCAAAGGTGAAAATGCGCATTTTGTGAAGTCTTGTGCGCTCCCATTCACCTGTCCACCTTGGGAACACACCAAAAATTCCGTCGTTATCGGTTTCGGCGCGATAGGTTACAAATTCGGCAGGAGAATTAAAATAAACTTTGCCGTTTTTCTCATAGAAAATAGGCATACCGTTTGCAAAATTTATCGAAAAATTTTCGCCCTTAATACAAATTACATCCTCATCAACGGTATAGTCGCAGTTAATTGTAGTGGCTTCAAGCTCCGACTTTTTATCGGTGGACTCAAGTTCAAATTGCATAAAGGAAATTTTTTCGCCGTTTTTTTCAATACTGAAATTAACAAAGCAGTCGTGCCCTTTGTATTGTGGCGCAAAATCAACAGTAAGTTCGCTAAATGGAGCTATAAATGGCATTGGCTTGGCTTTTTTGGAGTAGGTTTTGCCGTCACAAAGAATTTCGGTAACAAGGGTTAAGCCCTCGGTGGAAAGGAAACTCTGAATATTGTGAAAATGCAGTTTGTTATCCTTCAAATCCATTCTTATTGGAGCATAAACCCATTTAAGCTCGTCAAAGGTGGGCTTTGGTGTGCCGTCCGAACGGCAGTATCCGTCAAGGGTGAAGTTTGCCCAATGATTGGTATCGTGAAAATCACCGCCGTATAGATAATCCACACTGCCGTCGGTATTAATCCGTTCCATTCCGTGGCTTCTGAATTCCCATACAAATCCACCCATATATTCCTCGTGAGAAACAACATAGTCCCAAAGGTTTTTAAGGTTTCCGGGGCTATTACCCATTGCGTGGGCATATTCCAAAAGGCAGATTGGCAGTTTTTGATTTTCGGGAGCATTTCGGTGAACCTCTAATTTATAAAGGCTTGGATAACCGATAACGCTGAAATCCTGATTACTTCGGTCGGGCGCGTGGTACTGAACAGGCTTTTTATCCTTGCGATTGCGGTAGTAATTGGCGCATATTTCAAGATTTTCGCCCGTTCCAAGCTCGTTACCAACCGACCAAATTACAATACAGGTCTCATTTTTGTCGCGCTCGGCGGTGCGAACGGTTCTGTCCATATAGGCGGGTAGCCACTCTTTTTCCTTGCTTAAATAACCTTGGTCGCCCGTTGCAGAACAACCGTGACTTTCCAAATCGGCTTCGTCCATAATGTAAATTCCAAGCTCGCTTGCAAACTCATAAAAGGCGGGATTATTGGGGTAGTGGGCGCAACGAATTGCGTTAATATTGTGGCTTTTTATAAGCTCCAAATCGGCTCGAACCTGCTCTACTGTAAGTGCTCTGCCGTTTTTTGCATTATTTTCGTGACGGCAGATACCGCGAAGCAGAACCTTTTTGCCGTTTACCCTAAACTCTCTGCCCACAATTTCGCTAAATACAAAGCCAACCCTTTTGCTATGCACCTCGGTTACGGTGTTACCTTCCATAATTTCTATGGTGAGGTCATAAAGATTTGGGCTTTCTGCCGACCATAGCTTTAAATTTTCTCTATCGGCACTAAACTCAAGACATTTATCTTTAAAGGGAATTACCGTGCTTTCTCCGTTAAAGGTAATTCGTGCAGATGCATTAGCACTCTGCTCAAAAAGGGTGGCGGTAAGGCTTAATTTTTCGGTGTTGGTGATAATTTCCCAATCCCAAAGGGCGGTTTTTGGGGTGAAAATTATGTAAACATCCCTGAAAATTCCGTTTGCCATAAGCATATCCTGATTTTCTAAATAACTGGAATCGGAATAGGTGTAAACCTTTACCGAAATTTGATTTTCTCCCTCGCGGAGTAGAGGAGTAACATCAAATTCGGCGGGGAGACGGCTACCCTTGGAAAATCCAACAAACTCACCGTTTATATACACATAAAAGGCGTTGTCTACACCCTCAAAATGCAAAATGGCGCGGTTTTTGGAGTTATCTTTGGATACTGAGAAGCTTCGGCGGTAGCAACCAACGGGATTGACCTTTAATATGTGGGGTGGCATAAACTGAAAGGAGTAACGCACATTTGGGTAGGTACATTCGGCATAGCCTCTGAATTGCCACATAGAGGGAACATCCAGTATATCCCAATCAAGGTCGTTAAAATCCTCTTTTTCAAAGCCTTCGGGGGCGGATTTTTTAAAAAGAGCGAATTTCCAATCACCGTTAAGGGAAAAAATTCGGTCGGATTTTTCTTTGTTGTGGTAGTAGATACCAAATTCTCCTGACGGAACCGAGGTAGCGCGAGGCTTTAGACGGTTCATATGTAAAATATTAGGATTGCAAAGTTCATTTGGAAGTGAGATGGGCATAGAAATATCGGTAGGAAAAAATTCATTTTTTCTAATTCTCATAAAATCATTCCTCTTTTAGATTTTGGTATAATTTGAGTATAGCAAATATTTTTGAAAAATTACATTGCAAAATGGTAGCATTATATGGTAAAATCGTATATATAAGAGGTGGTTTTATGGAGCAAATAAGTCTTATAAGCTATGGTAGAGATGAATGTAAAGCCAATAAGCGCAGAGTTTATACCATCCCCGATTTTTATATGATTCATTTTATTGAAAAGGGAAGCGGTTTTTATAACGGCATAAGGCTTTCGGCTGGGCAGGGCTTTATTTGTATGCAAAATGAGGTTTGCAACTATATTCCCGATAAAAACGACCCTTGGACTTATAGCTGGATAAATCTGCGTGGAGAGGGTGCTGACATGCTTATAAAAAGTCTGGCACTTAAGGACAATATATTTTCGTGGAACACTGTAAAAAATAAAAGGAGCCTTGAAAAAATATGGCAATATCAAGGAAATAGGAATTTAGAGGAATTAACCGCCCTTAGCTCGGTTTATTCGATTTTTGTTGAACAATCAGTAGAAAATCACCTTCCAAAAAGGGATTATGCAACCGAAGCTAAAAGTTTTTTTGAAGGTCGATTTGCCGAGGGTGTTACGGTTGAGGATGCGGCAAAAATTCTTAACATTTCGAGGGCGTATTTAAGGAATGTATTTTTTCAAAGTGAGGGTATTTCACCACAAGGGTATTTAATGCGGCTTAGAATGAACCGCGCCGCCGAGCTGCTTTTAGGGGATTATACCGTTACCGAAATTGCCGCCGCGGTAGGGTATGATGATGTACTGCAGTTTTCTAAAATGTTTTCAAAATATTTTGGTTTGTCACCAACCAAATTCAGAGCAAAGGCGGAAATTTGAAATTCAAAATGCTGAATTCAAAGGGCAGAATTATTTAACCGATAAATTGTAGTTTGAAACGCACAATTTACAGAACAGATATAACGATAAAAAACCGGGATGAAGCAGAATTTTCGCTCCATCCCAGTTTACTTTTTAACTAACTGTATTTTATAGCCCTTTTAAATTATATGATATCTAATTCACCTTTTGTTCCTTTGGCAGTGATTTTAATTTTTTTGCCGTTTACAAGGGGCACCGTTGCATCTACCTCAACATTCTCGGGCAGATGTGGATTAAGGGCAATATCTTCCCAACCGCACGCCATAGGGGAAAGCCCCAAAAGGTCTTCAATCACCACCGAAACAGGGGCGCTTGCCCAAGGGTGGCAAAGGCTTGTGTTGAATTTTTGGTCTACACCCCAAGCCTCAAAGCAGGTTGTACCGCCCTCTCTCACCATATTATACCAAGAGTTTTCACTTTCTGACACAAGTATATTCCAAACGGCGTCATATCTTTTGGCTTTTGCAAGGGATTTAAGTAAAAAATATGACATATAAACTCCGCAAACAACACCTTTTTCAATAATAAAATCGGCAACTGAGTCGGTAGTGCCCTCAGGCTCCAAGCCGTAATAAAGGGGAATTACATTAGCGTGGAGTGAGGAATGGTTACTGCCCTCGCTATCCACATATTTTCCTTTTTCAGCATTAAAGAAAATACTGTTGAAGGTTTGCTTTAATTGAGTGCTTTGATTTTCATAGGGAATACCTAAAATATCCTTAATCTGCTCCACCTGAGCAACCGCGCCAACATAAAAGGCATTCATAACATTGTGAATTCCCTTTCCAATGGGGGTGGTAAGGGGGAAGTCGTAATTATCGCGGAGATTTTGAGGCCAATCCACCAAATTCCAAGTATCAACCAACTCCAGCATACCGTCGCCACGGTCAAACTGCTTAAAGTGAGCAAGCATTTTATCACAAACGGGAAGCATAGCCCTTAAAAAGTCTTTATCACCTGTGTGCATATAATGGCGGAGAAGTAAAATGGGAAATTGTAGTGAATAATCGGCGATTTCCTGCATATATGAGCCGGGGGTAACGGCTAAAATTCCCTCTGAAATAGTTTGTGACTGAGCCTGATTTATAATGGCTTTTTCAAAAAGCCTGATATCACCTGTAAGGTATATGTGAGATGCTCCTGTTACGGTTAAATCTCCCGCATACTGCCCCTTTTCTCTGGAGGGACAATCTACAAAAATATCCTGACTGCCAAATTTAACACCGTTTTTACAGATGTTAAAAACGGCATCCAAAACCTTACTTGAGGACTTGATTGTACAAGCGTCATCATCAAATGGATAGTGACGCACAATGGCAGTAATTTCCTTAATGCTTATCTCGGGATTTTGGGGTAAAATTTCGGCATAGCGAAAGGCTTTGTAATCGTAGCCTTCAAATTTGCTTTCGCCCTTTCCTAAAATAAGGGTATCCTCATAATGACAGTAGCAACGAGTGTCAAAACGCACCGAACCATCAGCATTAAGCTCCTCACCGTAGTGAATAAGCATCTTTTCGCCGCTTTTGCCTTGGGCGGTTACATTAAGAGTAGCCGTTATCTCCTGACCGAAATCAAGAAAAATTCCGCCGCCGTTTAAGGTTTTAATCTCTTTAGCCTTTTTCTCATAAACCTGCAAATTAACCGAAGGAGCATCGGCAAAGGTGTAATCGGCATTTTTTGTGAAGCAGGGAGTGAAGGGCTCGGGGATTATTCGGCTGTCAATACATTCGCTGTACCCCGTTTCGTAGCCAATGTTACATTCACCCGTAATGCTTTTAAGTGGGGAGTAAAGCCAATTTTCGTCGGTAGAAAGAATAACCTTACCGTCGGCAATAACATCGGCAATCATACCCATACGGTAGTCGCCGCTACACCAAACGCGGTTTATGTGACCTTGGTAGTAGTTGTGTACCAAAATCTCATTTTCGCCGATATTTAAAAGGCTTGTAATATCAAATTCGTTGTAATAGTAGCAAAATGGGTAACCCGCTGTGGGGCCTTGACCTACAAATTTGCCGTTTATGTAAAGCTTGAAATAATCGTCGGCAGTAAGGCGAACAATTACCCTTTTTGCCCCTTTAAAATCAAATTCCTTTTTAAAAAGTGTGTGCAGATTTTTAAGGTCATCTCTATGGGAATAGTTTTCGTCCTTATTTGCCTCTCTATGAAAAACATTAATGGGAGGAAGGTGTGAAAATTCCTCGCGACATATCCATTTACCTTTAAATGGAGTCATATTTTATCAGTCCTTTATGCGAAAATAACAAAGGCTAAAACTATAAGTCCAAGGACTATGCGGTAGTATCCAAAGAAGGAGAAATCCTTTTTCTTAACATAAGCCATAAGGGCGCGAATTGCTATAACAGAAACCACAAAGGAAACTATCATACCAACAAGTAAAATTGCAATTTCCGAACCCGTAAAGGAGGCTTCGCTTAAGAATTTTAAAATCTTCAAAAGACTGGCGCCAACCATTGTGGGAATTGCAAGGAAAAAACTGAATTCTGCGGCGGCAGGGCGGGAAAGGCCAATTAAAATTGCACCTAAAATTGTAGCGCCTGAACGGGATGTACCGGGGATAAGTGCCAACATTTGAAAGCAGCCTATTAAAGCGGCGGTGGTAAAGGTAATACCGCTTGTTTTGGCGATTTTTGGGGTTCGGTTTTTGTTAAATCGCTCTACCAAAATAAACAAAATACCGTACAAAACAAGGGTTATGGAAACGGTGGTTTTGTTGTAAAGATGAGCGTCTAAAAAGTCGTCAAGGGGGAGACCGATTATAGCGGCGGGAAGGGATGCTACAAGTACCTTAAGCCATAAATTAACCGATTTTAAATTAATGTATCTTTCGGCGCCCATAAGTGTAGGTTTATTTTGAAAGGGCCAAAGCTTTTTGAAAAACAGAAGTATTACGGCTATAATTGCGCCAAGCTGAATTACGACCTCATACATTTCAAAAAATCCTGTTGATACATTTTTAAAGGGGATTAAATCCTCAAGTAAAATCAAATGTCCCGTACTGCTAATGGGTAACCATTCGGTAACACCCTCCACAATTCCGTAAATAATTGATTTAATAATATCCCAAAACATAATAAAGACCTCCAATCAAAATAAGTATATCATAGTCTATGAAAAAAGTATAGTACAAAATGCAAAATCTCTCTTGTTTAAATAATTAAAATGTGTTATAATTCAAAAGAAATTTTTGTAGGAGTAGAATTATGAATAAAAAATCCAATATTAAGGGTACATTAATGCTTCTTTTGGCGGCATTTATATGGGGCTCCACCTTCGTGGCACAAACCGAGGCGAAAACCGAACCCTTTACATACATTGCTTGTAGAAATTTTATAGGAACTCTGGTGCTTTTACCCGTTATTGCCACCATAGATGTTTTTTCAAAGAAAAAAGGACTTCTTCCAAAAGATTTTAAGGTTCTTTCCTTTACCAAAAAGGAGATTTTAGGCGGAGCTATTTGCGGTACAATTTTGTTTATTGCCGCCTCCCTTCAGCAGTATGGAATTTTTCTTTACCCTGCCGATGGTGCCGCCGCGGGAAAATCGGGCTTTATAACGGCTCTTTACATAGTCTTAGTGCCAATTGCAGGACTGTTTTTAAAGAAAAAAGCAGGGTTAAATATTTGGATAAGCGTTGCCATTGCAACGGTTGGTATGTATTTGCTTTGTGTTAAAAGCGGATTTGAGGTGCATTATGCCGACCTGATTTTGTTTGTTTGTGCAATAGGCTTTACTGCCCATATTTTGGTTATAGATAAATTTATCCCCTATGTAAACGGAGTAAAGCTTGCGGCTTTGCAGTTTTTGGTTAGCGGAATTTGGGGACTTGTATTTATGTTTATTTTTGAAGCCCCAAGCATAACTGTTATTTTAAATGATGCAATCCCCATTTTATATGCGGGACTTCTTTCAAGCGGAGTTGCCTACACTTTGCAAATAGTAGCGCAAAAGGAAACAAATCCAACGGTAGCGTCGGTTGTAATGAGCTTGGAGTCGGTTTTTGCGGTGCTTTCGGGGGCTATTTTTGGCGAAATAATGAGCGGCAGAGAAATTGTAGGCTGCATTTTAATGTTTGCCGCCGTAATTCTGGCACAGGTGGAATTTAAGAAAAAGATTTAAAATTAAAAGGTTACTGCAAGGAACGGAGAATGGAAAATGAATAATATTGAAAACCACTTTATGATAAATAACGGGCTTAAAGAAATGGCTGCAAATGCGGTGGAACTTGTTGTTGATGAGAGAACAGGAATTGCTTATGCGGTTTATCTATCCAGCGAAAGTGCTTTCGGTGAGAGTAGTGAGCTTGTGACTCTTGCAAGGTTTAATATATTGCAACCAACCAATGTAGAGTGGACTACCGTTTTTAATAGAGAACTTGATTTTGATGGAGACTCTTTGTCGGAGTGTAATATTATTGAGCTTAATAGCGAAATAGTTCGTGTTTATGCAGTAAACTTAAAAACCTTAACATACTATTATAAGGATATTAATAAAAAGACCCTTGCTATTAGCAAAATGAAAGAATTAAAATTCAAGATATCTGCATCCGCACAGCCAATTACATTAAATAAAGAGAATATTAACAATTACATTTTCAGTATTGGTGGAGAGCCTTTTAGCCATCTGCAAATCACAACAAATATTATTAAGGTAGATGGTTTTTATTATACCACCGTTTGCGGTGGAAATAAGATTTCGAATTTTCTGTTTATGAAGTCAGCGGATGGCGAAACTTGGTCTTTTGTATCCCTTGTGAAGCATATTGTAAATTACGAGGCTATGCTTGCTTATTATAATAACAAGTTTTGGGTAATATGCAGAAACGGCGAGGAAATTCCCACTACTAAAAAGCAACAGAATTTATTGTATTCCGATGATGGTGTTTCCTGGACAGAAAGTAATCTTTCGCTTGAAACATCTGATACAAGACCTTATTTATTTAATTATCAAGATAATTTGTATCTTGCCTATTCTTCCCCTATGCCAAATGACTTTTCAACCATTCGCCCTTGGAGGTGCAATGTACATATTGGTCGTATTGTATCTAAAAATGGAGTCGAAGATTTTGAGGAGATTGTTTATAAGGAAAGCAAATTTGGTATTGTATACTATGCTCTAAAAGATTGGTACGGTAAAATGATAATGCTGTATTCTTCGGGTGAGCTTCACCCAGCAGAGGGCTTAATGGGCGGGTGGTCACAAGGTAAGGATTGCCTGAATTATGCAGTTTTATATGAACAAGCTCCAATTTTAATGTTTAAGAAATAAGGTATGAATTAATTTATAAAAAGGGGAAGAAGTGAGTTTTACACTTCCTCCCAGTTTTTATTGTTTTATTTTATTCTAACCCTTCTTCTGTTTCTACGGCGTTTTCTTCTGTTACGATTGATTATAATAATATAAACAATAAAGCTTACAATTAGAAGCAGTATTACAAGAATTATTATGGCAAATATGGAGCCTCCAAAAAAGTCGGTAACACCCTTAACAAAGGCAAGCATACCACTGCGGTCTACCGCGTTTATTGCAACAACAGGTACTGTGGCTAAGGTTTCGCCCGCATACTTTATTGTAGCCGTTCCAAGCTCCTGCCCAAGGGCAATGGGGGCTTCGGCTCGTTCGTTTAAAAGCTCAACCTCAACCTTAAAGCTTGACATCTCTGCCGCCTTTGGAACTACCGCGTTAACGGGAGCTTTAAGTGCAAGAGCCACTGTGTCGGTATCCATAGAAAGGTCAACGGGACATTCGCCTACGGGGGTAGCAGTATCGTAAACCTCTCTATATTCAAATTCATTAAATACCCATTCATAAAGCTGTTTTGTTTCGGCAAATTCATATCTTACCTTTACACCTGCCGCATTTTTAACAGGGCAGTTCATAACAACGCAAATGTAGGTTATTCCGTCCTCCTCGGCATAGGTTACAAGGCATCTTCCCGCAGGGTCGGTGTAGCCCGTTTTTCCACCGTCAACAGGTCTATAGTAGGTGTTCGCTAATGATGTGTTGGGATCCTGGATAAAAACTGTGGTGGCAAGAATACGGGTGTGGGGAGTCATATTTGTTGCGGGTACTGTGTGACGCACGGTACCGAAAATCTTTTTAAAGGTTTCGTTTTCAAGGGCGTGCTTTGTAAGAATGTACATATCCCGCGGAGTTGTGTAATGATCCTCGTCGTGAAGTCCGTGAGGGTTCATAAAATGTGAGCCCGTCATTCCAAGCTCCTTTGCCTTGGCGTTCATTTTATCAACAAAGCCGGGTATGGTACCGCCAAAGTGCTCTGCCAAAGAGTTTGCGGCATCATTTGCCGAGTGAACAAGAAGAATGTAAAGAAGCTCCAAAGCCGAAAACTGTTCACCGCCCACAAGATTAAACATTGATGAATCTGTACCAAGAAGAAGGTTAAGTGCATCCTGACTGCAGGTAACAATGGTATTTTCGGGGTCGGCGCACTCATCTAATACTACCACCGCCGTCATAATTTTTGTAAGGGAGGCGGGATAGAGCTTTTGGTCGGCGTTTTTTTCGTAAATAATCGCGTCTGTATCAACATTTGCTATTAAAGCGCCCTCTGCCGTAAGGGTAAAGGTGGAGGGTTTATATGCTAACGCAGTTGTTGTGAAAACAGAGCAAATTAAAAAAATTGAAATAATTAAAGAAATTGTTTTTTTTACCATAGATTTTTCCTCAAAGATGTAGTATAATGTTTTTGTATTATAATTATACATTATATTTCTCGATTTTTAAAGAGTAAAAATCATTAATTTTAAATTAATTTTTATTTTATTTTAAAGGGGAGGCAAAAATGGTATATATCACGGGCGATATGCACGGAGATGAGTCCCGTTTGTATGATAAAGAATGGCGCAAACTAAAAAAAGACGATGTGCTTATAGTTTGTGGCGATTTTGGATTTGTTTGGGATGACAGCCCCAGAGAGCGCAGCACCTTGAAATATTTGGGCAGTCGTAAATTTACCGTCTGCTTTTTAGATGGCGCACACGAAAATTTTGAGCTTATAAGAAAATACCGTCAAACTGTGTGGAAGGGCGGAAGGGTTCATAGAATTTCGGGAAATCTTTTTCACCTTATGCGTGGCGAGATTTTTGAAATTGAAGGCAATAAAATATTTGTTTTCGGCGGCGGCGAAAGTTTGGATAAGGATATTCGTATGGAGCAACAGCATTGGTGGAAGGCAGAGCTTCCTTCACCTAATGAAATGGCAAACGCAGTTTCTAATTTAGATGAATGTGCAGGTCAAATAGATTATATTTTATCTCATGAGCCACCTTCACTTGTAAAAAGCGCCATGCTTCTTCGTACGGGCGATGCCGACCATGTAAACAAGCTAAATGGATTTTTAGAGGAAATTGCTCGTTTTTGCACCTATAAGCAATGGTATTTCGGTTCTCTGCACGAGGATAGAAGAATTACACCTCGTCACACCTGTATGTTTAATAAAATATTACCAATAGATACATATATCTATGAAAAAAATGCGGGCGAACAACTCTCATTTTTTGATGATGAGCTCGAGCCCGTTCAAACTAAAAAGAAGAAAAGGGTTAAAGTAAAAAATGAAGCATAGTGAAAAAGCAAGAAAACTGTTTTTAGAGGGATTTAACTGTGCTCAAGCCGTTTTTGTGGCATTTTCAGATGTAACAGGACTAACCGAGGAGCAGGCTTTTTTAATCTCAACCTCCTTTGGTGGCGGAATGGGGCATACGGGTGAGGCTTGCGGTGCCGTAACGGGAATGTATATGGCGGTTGGCGCAATTTTGGGTTACACCGATCCAAAAAATAGCGAAACAAAGCAAAAGCATTATAAACTCATAAAAAAATTGTCGGATGAGTTTAAAGCAGAGTTTTTTGAGACACGGTGTCCCGAGCTTTTGGCAAGACTTGGAAAGGGAGAATATAATATTCCTACCGATGATGCCTATAAAAAGCGTCCTTGCCTGATTTTTGTAGAAAAAGCGGCAGAGATGGTGGATGAATTATTGTAGTTTATAATTATAGTTTTGCAAACATTTAAAAAATAAATATTTTTAAAAAAGAAGGTAATAAAATGGAAATTAAAGGACTTAAAATCAATTTTTTGGGTGACAGTATCACCGCAGGCTCGGGTTCATCCGATAAGGACAACACCTGTTTTGTAGCCTTAATGCAGAAAAAATACGGTGCCGAGTGCCGTAACTATGGCATTGGCGGTACAAGAATTGCAAGAAAGGTTACTCCGTCTGAAACCGCCGTACACGATTTGGATTATTGTGGTCGCTTTGCTGAGATGGATGACGATGCCGATATGGTTTTTGTTTTTGGCGGAACTAACGACTTTGGTCACGGTGATGCACCTTTAGGCAGACCTACCGACAGAACTCCTTATACCTTCTACGGTGCCCTTCACACCCTTTTTACAGGTCTTATAAATAAGTATCCCACCTCTAAAATATGTGTTATTACTCCTCTTCACCGCCTGGTAGAGGAAAACGGCAACGGTAAGCTTATTGATTTTGTTAAAATCGTTCGTGAGGTTGCAGAATTTTATTCGCTGCCCGTTTTAGACCTTTATGCAAATCTTGGAATTAATCCTCAGGTTCCCGTTATGAAGGAGACCTATATGCCCGACGGACTTCACCCAAATGATAAGGGTTATGAGGTAATCGCTGAGAAAATTGCCGCCTTTATAAAGGCAATGTAGACTATATATACAAAATATTCAAAAATAAATTAATATAGTTAGTTTAAATTTTTTAAAATTTACTATTGCAATTTTGTTTAGTTTATGGTATTATTGTTTCGTTAACCGAATTTGAAAGGGGTGACAGTATGAAACAGGGAATTCATCCTAAGTATGAAACCACCACCGTTAAGTGTGCTTGTGGTGCTGAATTTGAAACTCGCTCAACCAAGGAAAACATCCGTCTTGATATTTGTTCCAAATGTCATCCGTTCTTTACTGGAAAGCAGAAGCTGGTTGATACCGGTGGACGCGTTGATCGTTTCAAGAAGCGTTTCAATATGGAGAGCAAGTAATTTTTCTGGGAATTTTAAAATCCGTTCGCTTATCGCGGGCGGATTTTTCCTTTATTAACACTTGAAAAAATAATGCAGAAATGTTATAATTCAGTTAATGATAAGTTAACAAAGTGTTAAGGGGGATTTTATGCAAACGGCACCAAGTATAGCAGCTTCTAAGCCGCAAAGAAATTATGGTATAGATTTGCTTAGAATTGTTTCAATGATTATGATTGTAACATTACACGTATTAGGGCATGGCGGTGTTTTAAAAAATACAGTTCCTTTATCTTATAGATATGAGGTTGCGTGGTTTTTGGAAACAGCTTCATACTGTGCGGTGAACTGTTATGCTATAATTTCGGGTTATGTGGCAATAAAGTCCAAGTTTAAATATTCAAATATTATTTACTTGTGGTTGCAGGTTGCTTTTTATACTGTTTTAATTTCTGTTATAGATGCAATCCTTTCGCCAAATACAGGCACAGCAGAGGTTATTAAGGCTTTCTTTCCTGTTTCTAATCGTTTTTATTGGTATTTTACCGCTTATTTTTGCATTTATTTTTTCACTCCTATAATAAACAAAGGTTTTGAATTGCTAACAAATAAGCAGTTAAAAGCGATTGGAGTTGCTATTTTTGGACTTTTTTGTATTATTCCTTTTTTAGCCGATAAAGACACCTTTAATTTGAATGACGGTTATACGCCTATCTGGCTTTTGATGTTATATATTTTTGGCGGAATAATAAATAAGTGTAATTTATTTTCAAATTTAAAAGCTTGGACTGCAATGCTTCTTTACTTTTTAATGGTTGTTTTAACCTGGGGTGAACGATTGGTTTGTGATTATTTAAACGCTAATGCTTTGTTGGATGAACCAGCTAAGGTGATGCTTACAAATTATACTTCGCCAACTGTGTTTTTTGCCGCTGTATTTTTGTTTATTGGTTTTTCAAAGCTTAAAATCGGTAAAATATCGGCTAAATTGATTGCCTTTTTTGCACCTGCCTCTTTTGGTGTTTACATAATACATGTTAACCCCAATATTTGGCAAAATTTCTTAAAAGCTAGGTATGTGTTTATAGCTAAATTCGGAACAATAAAGCTTTCGGTTGCAGTTATATTAGCTGTTGCTTCAATATTTTTTGTTTGCATATTTGCAGATCTTTTGCGTGAACAATTATTTAAACTTTTAAGGGTTAAAAAAATTATTCAAAAAGCAGAAAACAGATTTATAAAAAATATATGGTAAATCCTATAAAATCCGTCTTTGATAGGCGGGTTTTTGTTTTAATACATAAAAAATACTTTAAAAGACATAGCACTTGTTTTTACCCCTTGAAAAAAATGTTATTTAGTGGTATAATAACACTATATGTTTATATTGTATCTTTTTGAAAGCGGGATATTTTTATGAAAAGATTTATTAATGATGTTAAAAAGTTTTTTAACTATTCAAGCTATAATGTTAAGGCAGAGCTTAAAAGTGAGGTTGCAGGTTCCTTTTTAAGCTGGCTTTGGTGGATTTTAGATCCCCTTTTATATATGCTTGTTTACGCCTTTGTTGCTAAGATTATATTTGGTGCAGGTTCAAAGCCTTATTTTCTTGTATTTGTCTTCATAGGTCTTAATTGCTGGCAATTTTTCAATCGCGTAGTGCGTAATAGTGTTAAGCTTGTTTCCAACAAAAAAAGCATTGTTACCAAGGTTTATATTCCAAAATATATGTTTGTTTTTGAAAAAATAGGTATAAGCGGCTTTAAAACATTGGTTTCTTTTGTTATAACCGCTATGTTTATGGTTTATTATAAGGTGCCCCTTTCGTGGAATATGCTTTGGGTGCCGCCCCTTCTTATAATGCTTGCGATTGTAACATTTGCTTTCAGTACCATAATAATGCATTTTGGTGTTTTTGTAGAAGACCTTTTAAACATAGTAACGGTTGGACTTCAGCTTGTATTTTATCTGTCCGGTATTTTCTATGATATTGCCGATCGCCTTGCTGCAAAACATTCCAGACTCTGTTCATTGCTTATGTACGGTAATCCTGTTGCGCTTATTATGACCGATATCAGAAACGCTTTGCTTTATAATGGACAACCCCACTTTTTGGCTCTAGGAATTTGGCTTGCAGTTTGTCTTGTAATTTCTGCTATTGGTGTAAAAATCATTTATAAATACGAAAACAGCTATGTGAAGATTATTTAAGAAAGGGGATTTCTTAGTATGTCAGAATCGGCAATTTCGGTAAAGGGTGTAAAAATCCAATATCGTGTAATGAATAAAATGTCCCTTTTAAAGGCTCTTTTAAATCCCAAAAAGTTTTCAAAAACTGAGTATTTTGAGGCAGTAAAGGGTGTTTCTTTTGAGGTGGAAAAGGGGAAAATTTTAGGTATTGTAGGTAAAAACGGTAGCGGTAAATCTACATTGCTTCGTGCCATTGCGGGAATTTTTTCCCCTGATGAGGGCACTATTGATTTGCACGGACACTCTATATCCTTGCTTTCCATTGGCGTAGGCTTCCAAAATGCTTTATCGGGCAGAGAAAATATATTTCTCTCAGGTATGCTTTTAGGCTTTACAAAGGAGCAGATTGACGAAAAATTAGAGGAAATTATAGAGTTTTCCGAGCTTGGAACCTTTATTGACCGTCCCGTAAAAACCTATTCCAGCGGTATGCATTCCAAGCTGGCATTTTCCATTACCGCTATACTTGAAACCGAAATTATGCTTATTGATGAAGTCCTTTCGGTTGGTGATGCCAGGTTTAAAAAGAAAAGCTATGCTAAAATGAAGGAGCTTATTAACAATAGTGACCGCACTGTTATTATTGTATCTCACAGCTCCGATACCCTTAACAGGCTTTGCGATAATATTTTATGGCTTCATGATGGCGAGATTAAAATGTACGGTACAACTAAAGAGGTTTTACCCAAGTATGATGAATTTATGTCATAGGAGAAAAACTTTATGTTAAAAAGAAGCAAAAAGAATTTTGACCCGAAGCAACCAATAGATTTTGTTCTTATTTGGGTGGATGGTAATGACCCTGAGTGGCGTGCAGAAAAGAACAAATATGACCCTAATGTGGATGAGGAAAATTCCTCCAACAGTGAGGTGCGCTACCGCGATTGGGATAATTTGCAGTATTGGTTCCGCGGTGTGGAAAAATATGCGCCTTGGGTTAATAAAATCCATTTTGTAACATGGGGGCACCTTCCCCCTTGGCTTGATACCACAAATCCCAAGCTTAATATTGTAAAGCACAGCGATTTTATTCCTGCCGAATATCTGCCTACCTTTAGTTCTCATACTATTGAACTTAATTTGCACAGAATTGAAGGACTTGCAGAACAGTTTGTTTATTTTAATGATGATATTTTCTTGAATAAGCCTGTCAGTCCCGAGGACTTTTTTAAGGGGGGACTTCCTTGCGAAACCGCCGCTTTGGACTGCATTTATTTTGGAAAGGATAGCGCAGGATTTTTCCACGGAGCCGATATTATAATTATAAATAGTCATTTTAATAAAAAACAGGTTATAAAGAAAAATTGGAAAAAATGGCTTAATTTTAAAAACGGTAAGGGTAATGTGCTTAAAACGGTAATGCTTTATTACTGGCCTTGGTTTCCGGGTATGTTTTATCAGCATGTGTCCAGCAGTTATTTAAAATCCACCTTTGAAACGGTTTGGAATGAAGAATTTGAAGCCCTTAACGAAACCTGTACTCACAAATTCCGCCAAATGGGCGATGTTAATCAGTGGGTTATGAAGTTTTGGCAGTTGGCGGACGGCAAATTTAATGTAAGACCGCGTGATTTTGCACGTTGCTATCATGTTAAAAAGAGTACATACCGTTCTATGCTCCGCGATTTAAGAGAGCAACAGCACGCAATGATATGTATAAATGATAATGCCCGAACCTTTGATTTTGAAGAAAAAAAGGCAGAGGTTATCGCTCTTATGGATGCTAATCTGCCCGAAAAATCGTCTTTTGAAAAATAAGTGTCTTTTTATAAGGAGTCTTGGTTTTGGATTATAAATATAAGTTTTCTGTTGTAATGGCAGTTTATAATGTTGAACTTTTTTTAAATGAGGCTATTGATAGTCTTATAGCTCAAAGCATCGGGTTTAAAAATATTCAACTTATCTTGGTAGATGATGGCACACCGGATAACAGCGGAAAAATATGCGATGAATATGCAGAGAAATATTCTAATATTAAGGTTATTCATAAGAAAAACGGCGGTGTTTCCAGCGCGCGTAATATGGGTGTGGAAGTGGCTGAAGGTAAGTATATTAATTTTATGGATCCTGATGATATACTCCCTCCTGATACACTTAGGAAAATCTGGAAATTTTTCGAAGCGCATTTTGATGAAACTGATGTCGTTGCAATACCTATGATTTTTTTCGATGGACGCAAAGGCGGTCATATTTTAAATTATAAATTTGAAGGTAAAAGCCGTGTTGTAGACCTTAACAAAGAATGGGATTATATTCAACTTTCTATGTCTAGTGCTTTTGTTAAAAAAGAAGCATTGGGTGATTTGCGCTTTGATACAAGGCTTTCTCACTGTGAGGACGCCAAGGTTATGCAAAGAATTCTTCTTGAAAAGCAAACAATGGGTGTTGTAACTAATGCAAGGTATATGTATCGAAGAAGAACCGATGGCGTGAAATCGGCGGTACAAAGTTCGGCAGGTAATTTTAATTATTATCTCCCAACTGTAAAATATTATAGTTACGAAACATTAGAGTATACGCTTAAGCGTTGCGGAAAGCTTCCTAAATTTATTCAGTATATTCTTATGTATGATTTACAGTGGCGTTTTAAGATGTCTGAAATCCCTGAAGGAGTTTTAACCGCGGAAGAAACCGAAGAGTACTTCTCCTTAATAGTAGGGCTTTTGAAATATTTTGATGATGAAATTATTATGACTCAACGCCACATATATAGTGACTATAAATATTACATTTTATCCTTAAAGCATAGGGACAAGCTTCAAAAAGAGGTAACGAAAAATAATATTATTTATAGCTTTTCAGATGTTGCTAAGTTTAAGGTTTCAAGTTTTAGAGTTAACTTCGAAATGCTTGATGTTGTTGATAATATTTTAAATATCGAGGGCAAGGTTTCTATTGTAAAATTCCCCTACGAAAGCTGTGAACTGCACTATAGCGTTAATGGAGAACTGAAAAAATGCCCTTTGATTGATAGAAAAATAAAAAGTGAATCCTTGAGTACTTTGGTATCAGAATCCGTTGGATTTAAGGTGCAAATTCCCCTTGGTGACGCAGAAAAAACAGAAGTGGCTTTTTTTGCCGTTACCGATGGTGTTAATGTTCCTTTAAGGCGTTCAGTTTTAAGAACCTTTATACCTATAACTGCAAAGTATAAAAATGCTTATTACAAAAAAGAAAATTGGATTATTTCTATAAATAAAAGCAAAATAATCGCTTGCGAGGCTACTCCTAAAAGGAAATTTGCTCGTGAGGTTAAACTTTTGCTTGAAATGTTCTTTAGCAAAGTGAGAAAAAGCCGAAAAGCAGTTTTGAATAGAATTGCAATAAGGGTAGTGAAGTTTTTTAAAAAGAGGCCTATATGGCTTATTTCAGATCGAGCCTCTGTTGCAGGTGATAACGGTGAAGCCTTTTTCCGTTATATGGTTGAAAATCACAAAGAAATAGATGCCCGTTTTGTTATAATGCGCAAAAGCACCGATTATAAAAGACTTTGCAAAATTGGTCCTGTTATAAAAAGAAATTCTTATAAACATAAACTATACGCCGCTATGAGCAGTAATATAATTTCAAGCCATGCTGAAAATGAAATATACAATCCCAATTTTTCTGAAGTGCAAGGAATTAAGGATATTTGGAGCCATACCAAATTCGTGTTCTTGCAGCACGGAATAACCCAAAATGATGTTTCGGGTTGGCTTGGTAAATACAGTAAAAATTTCTCGGGATTTGTTACAGCTGCCAAGCCTGAATATAATTCTATTATAGAGGGTAATTATTATTATGACCATGGGCAGGTGTGGCTTACCGGTTTCCCCAGATTTGACCGACTTTATGATGATTCGCTAAAATGCATTACCCTTATGCCCACTTGGCGTAAATATCTTTCCGGGAAATGGGATGTTGAAACCGATGTGTGGACTTTGATTCCTGATTTTGAAGAAAGTGATTATTTTAAGTTTTATAATGGCCTTATTAACCATTCAAGACTTTTAAGTGCTGCTGAGAAATATGGCTATAAAATCAATTTCTTCCCACATCCTACACTTCAACCCCATATGGATATATTTGATAAAAATGATAAGGTTGAGTTTTTGTCTAAGGGCACCGAATATAGAGATATCTATGCTAAAAGTAGTTTAGTTCTCACCGACTATTCCTCGGCAGTTTTTGATTTTGCGTATTTAAGAAAACCGATTATATACACTCAGTTTGATAAAGAGGAATTTTTCGCAGGCACACATATCGCTGCGCAGGGTTATTTTGAGCCCGAGCGTGATGGTTTTGGTGAGGTTGAGTATGATTTAGACTCCACTGTTGACCGCATTATAGAATATATGGAAAATGGTTGTGAGCTTAAGGATAAGTACCGCGAGCGTATTGATAATTTCTTTGCTTTTAATGATAAAGAAAATTGCAAGCGCGTATATGAAAAAATTATGGAGATAACTAAAAAATAATTAAATAAGACGGTTTGCTTTTATTTTGCAAACCGTCTTTTGAGTATTTAGCTTAAAATACAATCCAATACATAGAATGGTAGAGGTATTTATGAAAAAAATTATAATATTTTTGTTGGCAATAGTTTCAATTTTTTCTTGTGCCAGCTGCACCGATTTTTCTTCAGATTATAATATTACCGAGAGCTTTAATTCCAATCAAGTATCCTATTATAGCTATTCAAGCGATTTTACTTTTGAAGCTCCATCAAGTTATTCATCTTCATCCCGTTACAATTATTCAAGTAATAATTTTAGTAATGCTCAAAGCAGTAACGATACTGTACCCACCTTTTACAGCCTAGACTCTCTCAGAGATTATTTAAATCAACAAAAAAATAAAGATGTTTTTGAAATCCCCTTTAAATTTAAAGGGAGCGATGAAATAACTCCCCGTATGCTGGCGCAGATGACAAGCGCACTTTTTGTTAATCATAATTTATCAGGGGATACTCATACCCTTACCGTAAGCGAATACCCCGGTGACCATATTGTGGATGCCTATTTCAGCTCGGATAAATCAGGCTTGACCGCTGATGAGAAAAAGGCTATGGAAAAGGCAATTCAAATGGTTAATACCGCCAAATCCAAGGCTAAAAACAACTGGGAATTAGAGCTGCAAATTCACGATATGCTGGCTGACCATATAACCTATTATGATGATGTGAGAGATTTTGACCGACCTGAGGATGCTCCCCGCTATCTTACAATAATAGGCGCCCTTTTGGATGGCAAGGCTAATTGTCAGGGTTATTCCGATGCCTTTTATACATTGGCATCAATCGCGGGCTTTACCGTTTCGCGAATGAATACCGAAACAACTGATGATTTGCATGTTGTAAATACAATTTTGCTTAACGGTTCCTGGTATGTGGTGGATGTTACCTTTGATGACCAAGGGAGCGAAGCACCAACAAACTATCGCTTGTTTAACGCAGGATTGGACAGAATAGAAGAGTTCTTTTGGAAGCCGTGGAAGGAGATAAATAAAATTTCGGCAACCAGTCCAAAGGAATATTATTATAATTATAAAGGTACACTGTTTAGCAATGCGCAGTCTTTGGCTCAGTATGTTGTGAATTGTTGGCAGGGTGGCGAAAAAACCATAAGAGGCGCTGTTACAAACCTTTCTGATTATAAATCCATTGAAACACCCCTTTCCGATTTGTTAGAAAAAACAGGCAAGGCATATAATTACAAATATTGGTGTTCGAATAGTGGTAAGGATATTTATTACACATTTGTATTTAATTAAAATTCATATAACACAAAACGACCTGGTGAGCTAATACGCTTACAATAGGTCGTTTTGTGTTTTGTAATGAAATACTTTAGTTAATGCTTTCGTCAAGCGCCGTTTCAAACGCAGGTACAAATTCCTTTAAAAATACATCTGCAGCAGGTAGCTTTAATGCTTTTATAGCCTTTTCTGCCGATTTCGCCGCCGAAGCAAACTCCTTGTTTCCAAGGGATAATTCCTCTCTGCATTTAATAAGTGCTGAAAATTTATCCGCCGCCTTAACATATTTTTCTACCTTTTCGTCGGGCTGATAGTAGGGGATAAAGGCATCCCTTAAATCCTCAGGTATAAGCTCTAAAAGTTTGTTTTCAGCCGTGGCTTCAATGTTTTTGTATGCAGATTTTATATCCTCGTTATAGTATTTAACAGGTGTGGGCAAATCTCCCGTTATAACCTCTGCCGTATCGTGAAAAAGGGCGGTTACGGCAACGCGGTCGGGGTTGATTTCTTCTGAAAATCTGTTTTTTGCAATAATTGCAAGGCAGTGGGCAATAAATGCCGTTTCAAGGGTGTGCTCGCTTAGTGTTTCAGGTCTTAAATTTCGCATAAGAGCCCAACGGTTTATATATTTCATTCTAAAAAGCATTGCGTAATAATTGTTTTTCATTTGTTATATTTTCCCTTCTAAATAACACGGTTTCTGCTTTGTCCACTAAAAAACGCAGTTATGTTCTTGGCAATTTCCTCTATACAGCGTACCCTTGCTTCATATGCACCCCAAGCCATATGGGGGGTTAAAATAACATTGTCAAAATCCTTAATTCTTTGCAGAGGACTGTTTTTCTGTAACGGTTCAACCGAATAAACATCGGTTGCAAAACCGCCTATAATACCTTTTTCTATGGCGTTGGCAACGGCGGTTTCATCTGTAACGGCACCCCTTGCCGCGTTTACAAGAATTGCAGAACTTTTCATAAGCTTAAGTTCTTTTTCACCTATGATATTCTTGGTTTCATCACCAAGGGGAAGGTGTAAGGAAACAATATCCGACTCCCTTAAAAGTGTTTCAAGGTCAACGCGGTTAAAATCGGGGTGGGGGGTGCGTTTAAAGCATAAAACCCTGCAACCAAAGGCTTCGGCAACCCTTGCAACCTGTTTGCCTATGTTTCCAAGACCAACTATTCCAAAGGTTTTGCCGTAAAGCTCGTGGAAAACGGGTGTAAGTCTGTTTTGCAGACCGCTTTTTGTGTAGTCACCCTTTTTTACGCAGTTATTATATTCGTTAAGGTGCGTCATAAGAGCAAGGGCAAGAGTTATTGTTACCTGCGCCACCGAATGGGTGGAATAGCCCTTAACATTGCATACCGCTATGCCTTTTTTCTTGCAGGCATTAATGTCAATATTGTCATACCCTGTTGCCGCTACACAAATAAGCTTTAAATTATCAACCGAGTTTACTACATCTTCGGTTATTTTTACCTTATTTAAAATGGCAACATCACTTCCCATAAGGTGATTTATAACCTCATCCGCGGTAGTGGTGTTATATACTTTAAGCTCGCCTAACGCTTCCCATTTTTCAAAGGAAACATCATTTCCAAGGGTGGCGGCATCCAAAACTGTTATTTTCAAAAAAACTCCCTCTTTTTTACAAATATATCATTGATTATTATACCATAAACTGTTATAATATCAAGTAGATAATTAAAATAGGCATATTATGTTTTAATAAGGAGCTCAAAAATGCAACCTTCTTTAAATAATAAAAGTTTAAGCAAAAAGTATATTGATATATTTTTTGTTGTACTGGTTTTTGGCGCATTGCTCAGATTTGCCATTGGAATTGGATATTATAATCCTCAGGATACCCTTTGGTATAAGGCTTGGGCAACCGAGCTGAATAACGGACTGTTCAGTATTTATTCCCGCGCTGAGGCGGTTAATCTGGATTATCCTCCCATATATCTTTTCTTTTTGAAAATAACGGGGACGATTTACGCAATTATAGGCGAGAGCGTTCATAATTATACCGAAATGTTTATTATGAAGCTTTGGCCCATATTGGGTGATATTATATGTGCCGTCGCTTTGTTTTATGTCTTTAAAAAGCAAAGTCCAAAAACAGGTCTTGTGGCGGCAACCCTATGGATGTTTAATCCCTCGGTAATTTTTAACTGCGCCTTTTGGGGACAAACCGATTCCATAATGTGCCTTTTATTGCTTGTTAGCTTTGTTGCTTTGGAGAGGGAAAAGCCTGTTTTAGCGTCGGTGCTTTTTGCCCTTGCGGGTATGACAAAATATCAATGTCTTTTCTTCACACCCCTATTTTTAACCGGGCTTTTTGTTAAATACAGAATTTCAAAAATGCTTAAAGGTGTAGGCGCGGCGGCTATTACCGTTGCTACGGTATTTTTACCCTTTATGATAGGCTCCCAAAATCCGTTTTTATTCTTAGATGTCTACTTAAAGGGGCAGGGTACATACCCATACTGCACACTTAACGCCTATAATGTTTACGGAATTTTCGGCCTTAATTGGAAGGAAGATAATATAGGCATACCTTCCCTTTACACTTTGAGTTTTGTGCTTATTGCGGTGCTTATAGGCTTTATGATATATTGCTACATTCGTGCCAAAAGAAATTCGGTTTGGGTAATGGGATTTTTCTTTATGAACACGCTTTTTATGTTTATGACTCGTATGCACGAAAGGTATCAGTTTGTGGCGCTTATATTTATTCTTATGGCGGCTATTGTTCATAAGCATAGAGGCTTTTTCTATTGCTTTGTGGGAATAAGCGCTATAACATTTTTAAATCAGGTAATACCTATGTTCAGCTGGCGAAGTGAAAATTCCTTTTTTGATAATTATTATGGCGAATGTATGGTAATTTTTTCTATAATTAATTTGATTTTATATTTTGTCAGTTCGTATGTTGTGATAAAATTTATGTTTGGAAAAAATAAGGCTAAAGAGATGGAAACGGAGGTAATTCAATGAACTTTTCCCAGCTTAAAAAGCAAACCCTCGGTATAAATAAAGGCAAGGGACTTTCTACCTTTTTATTGGCGCTTTTAACCGCGGCGGCGTTTTTTGTACCCTTTATAATAAAGGATAGCGGATACTTTTTATTCTATGGGGACTTTAATGTTCAACAAATTCCCTTTTATAAGCATTGCCACGAAATGCTTCGCTCGGGTAATTGGGGTTGGGATTTCGGCACCGACTTGGGTGTGAATTTCATAGGCTCCTACTCATTTTATACCATAGGCAGTCCCTTTTTTTGGCTCACTTTACCCTTCCCAACCGAATGGGTGCCGTATTTAATAGGCCCCCTTCTTATACTTAAATTTGCTGTAAGCGCCCTTACGGGTTACCTTTATATAAACCGATTTACCCGCACCCCCGAAGCGGCTAGAATTGGAGGGCTCCTTTATGCCTTTTCGGGATTTGCAGTTTATAACATATTCTTTAATCATTTCCACGAGGCGATAGTTTTCTTCCCTCTTTTGCTTTTATCCGTTGAGCTTTTAATAACCGAAAACCGTCGCGGATTTTTCGCCGCAATGGTAGCGATTACAGCAATATCAAATTATTTCTTCTTCTTTGGAATGGTTGTATTTGTTATAATCTATTGGTTTGTGAGGGTATTTTCAGGATGCTATAAAATCACATTTGGCAGATTTTTTTGGTTTTTGTTCGAGGCGGTTTTGGGTGTTGCCATTGCGGCGGCTATACTGCTTCCTACCTGCTATGCCGTTTTGGGTAATAGCAGAATAACCGAGTTTTTACACGGTTGGAGCGCAATTATGTACGGTAAGGAGCAGATTTACCCCAACATTATTGAGTGCTTCTTATTCCCGCCCGATATTCCTGCAAGACCTGTTTTCTTCCCCGATGCTGATGTAAAATGGTCATCCCTTGGCGGATGGTTGCCGCTATTTTCTATGGTTGGCGTTTTTGCCTGGATGCAACAGAAAAAAGGCACTTGGCAACGCAGACTTCTTGGAATTTTAATGTTTATGGCAATGGTGCCCATTTTAAACAGCGCCTTTTATATGTTTAATAACGCCTATTATGCCCGTTGGTACTATATGCCAATCTTAATAATGGCTCTTGTTACGGCGCAGTGCATTGAGGATACCGAAATTCACTTCAAATCTCCCTATAAGTGGATAACGGGTATTACCGTAGCAACCGTTTTGGTATTTGCCTTCTTCCCCCGTGAGATTGAGGATGGAAAAATAACCGAGTGGGGACTTTATGTTCAAAGTGATGATTACTATCTTTACAGATTTTTAGCAACTGCGGCAATTGCGGTGGTTTCCCTTATAATACTTGGACTTTTGCTTAAAACAATCAAAAAACAGCGTAAGCAGTTTATGAAATCGGCAACCGCCTTTGTTTGTATAATCAGTATAATTTATGCAGCCTTTTTCATAATCTGCGGTCAAAGTCATTCTTACGATTATGATATAGTAATAAATGACCTTATTGAAGCCGATATCCAGCTTGACGGCGATAAGGATACCTACCGAATAGATGTTTATGAGGGCATTGATAACACAGGTATGTTCTTGGGTTACAGCACTATTAACGCCTTCCATTCGGTTGTGCCAACCTCTGTTACCGATTTTTGGGAGTATGTTGGTGAGGAGCGTGGAGTTGCAAGCCGTCCCGAAACAAAAAGCTATGCCGCACGTTCCCTTTTGGGTGTAAAATATCTTTTGGCTCGTGAGGATGGCGACAGCTTTACCGACGATATGGGCGAGCCGAAGATGTCGGGCTTTGAGTTTTATAAGCACGAAGAAGGCTATGATGTTTATATAAACAAAAATTATGTTTCAATGGGCTTTGCCTATGATTATTATATGACCGAGGCGCAGTGCGACTCCGTAAACGAAGAAGACCGTTCTAACGCTATGCTTAAAGCTATTTTGCTTACAGATGAGCAGGTTGGAAAATACGGCGGACTTTTAACCAATATTTCCGATTACGGAAAGCAGGATGAAGGCTCAGGCTTTGAAGGAAATGATATAAATTCAGTGCCTTTGGAAGAAATTTTAGATTCGGCTATCCAAGAGGGTACTTCTTCTGATGAGGAAAGCTCTAATGAGTCGAATACCTCAAACAATTCCGTTTCAGATGAGTCGGTATTAGATGAATTAGCTCCAAACGAGTCAGAAGCTAATGAATTGGAGGAATCAGAAGACTCAGAGGCTGTTTTTACTGAGCCTATTTATGAGGAGGAAACCGAGTTTTACGATGCTATGCTTACCTTCTTCTATGACGAGGAGGAGCTGGAAAATGATACCGCCGCCCTTAGAGGAAATGCAGTATCAAGCTTTTATAAAACCGAAAATGGCTTTGCCGCTTCTGCTATGCTTCAAAAGGACAATCTTATGTTTTTTTCAATACCCTATGATGAGGGTTGGAGCGCTACAGTAAACGGCAAAAAGGTAGAGGTTGAAAGGGTAAACAAGGGCTTTATGGCTGTTCCCGTAACTGCGGGTGAAAATAATATAGAGTTCACCTATAACACACCGGGGCTTGCGTTAGGTTTTATGATTACACTTTTTGCTCTTTTGATTTGGATTTTATACACAGTTGTTTCGGCAATACTCACTAAGAAAGGTATGCTTGCCGCAACCGAGTATCCTGAGGGCTATAAGCTCATAGAAAAATTCCAAAGCGATACTGCAAAAGAGCTTATGTTGGAAAATTCCAATGAGGATGAAGAAGATAAATTTGATATAGAAATTACTGATGACAGTGTTATTTACGGCTATGATGATGGCACATCTAATTTCAATCGCGGTTTTTGGATAAACACCGAGTGTGATGATGAGACGGAGGAATTTCCCCTTTCCGATTTACTGAGTGATGAGCCAAATTCAAATAACAATAACAGTAATGGTGAGGAATAATAATGCCACGATTTTTCAAAGAAAATTTTGAAGCAGAACCCTTTTTGGAGGGGGCGGACGCAAATCACATTGCCCGTTCCCTTCGTATGAAGGTGGGTGAGGCGTTAACCGTAAGCGATAGTAAAGGCACCGACTTTAACTGTCTTATTTCTTCGGTTACGCCCGACAGAATAGACCTTGAGGTAAAGGAAGTAAAGCCGTCTGAGAGCGAGCCTGATGTAAAGGTAACCCTTTGCACCTGCCTTTTAAAGGGAGATAAGTTTGAATCGGTTATTCGCCATTCGGTGGAGCTTGGTGTAACCGAAATAATGCCTGTGCTTTCCACCAACTGCGTTTCCAGACCCGATGCCAAAGCCTTAAAAAACAAGGGTGAGCGTTGGCAAAAAATAGCTAACGAGGCGGCAGGTCAGTGTGGCAGAGGACTTTTACCCACCGTTTTAGAAACAACCGAGTTAACCACCCTTGCCCAAAACTTCAGCAATTATGATTTGGTACTGTTTTTCTATGAGGTGGGCGGTGAGCCCTTGGGCGAAACTCTATGGGAAAATGATTCTGCTAAAAAAATAGCAATAATAACAGGCCCCGAGGGTGGATTTACCGTAAAAGAGGCAGAAATGCTGGCTACAGCGGGTGCTAAAACCATATCACTTGGCAAACGGATTTTAAGGGCAGAAACGGCACCCCTTGCCGCATTAACGGGCGTTATGCTTTTAACAGATAATTTAGAATAGAGAGTATTTTTATGTTTTCAAAATTCAAAAAATCCCCTTCGGGTGGATTTGATTATTTAATTGTAGGTCTTGGCAATCCGGGACTTCAGTACGAAAAAACTCGCCATAACGTAGGCTTCAGAGCGGTAGATAAGCTTTGTGATGAGCTAGGCACAAAGTGTGACCGCAGTAAATTTAAAAGCCTCTATACCGATGCAAAAATCGGTGACAAAAGGGTACTCATTTTAAAACCGCAAACCTATATGAATAATTCGGGTCAAGCGGTGACGGAGGCTATGAAGTTTTACAAAATCCCAATTGGGAATGTTATAGTAATATCTGATGATGTCACGCTTGATGTCGGTCGCCTTCGAATTAGAGCAAAGGGCTCGGCGGGCGGTCATAACGGATTAAAGGACATCATAGAATTAAGTGGTTCGGATGAATTTCCAAGGGTAAAAATTGCCTGCGGTCAAAAACCCCATCCCGATTACGATATGAAGGATTGGGTTCTCGGCAAATTCCCAAAGGAGCAGGAAAAAGAAATTGAGCAGATAATTTCACTTGCCGCCGATGCGGTTGAGTGTATAGTTAAAACCGATATTAATACAGCAATGAATAGGTATAACAGATAATGCAGTTTTTAATTAACACAATCAGTAAAATACCAAGTATTCAGTCAGTTTTAACCACCGTAACGGGGGAGGGGGCTTCTCCTGTTGCGGTTTTTGGTATGCCTGATACCGCAAGGTCGGTATTTTCGGTAGTGGCACAAGGTTCCTTAAATAAGCCAATTTTTGTTATTACCGATACCGAGGCTACCGCCAGAAAAATGGTGGCTGATGCTATTTCCTCAGGCGCAAGTGCTGAGGTTTTTCCCGCAAGGGATTTTAATCTTTTAAATATGCTGGGCTCGTCAAAGGAGTATGAGCTTGCCAGAATTAGCACTCTGTGGCGATTTATAACGGGCGAAACCCGTATAATTTTTACCGATATTGAAGCATTTAGTCAAAAAACCATCTCTCCCAATGCCTTAAAATCTGCCGCGCAAAAAATTTCGGTGGGTGATACTGTAGATATTAAGCAGTTATCCGAAAGCTTAGTTAATATGGGCTACGATTTTACCGAGCAGGTTGACGGTATGGGGCAGTTTTCGGTGCGTGGCGGAATTATAGATATTTTTTCTGCGGGCACTCAAAATCCCGTTAGAATTGAACTTTGGGGTGACGAGGTAGACTCTATGGCATACTTCGATCCCACCGACCAGAGAAGGGGCGATGCTTGCGATGAATTTACCCTTTTACCCGCCGCCGAATTTACGGTTGATAATAATGAATTAGTTGATATTTTAACTAATATTTTGCAAAAAAAATCCTTCAAAAGCAAAAGCTTTGAAGCATCTGTAAGCAGGGATATTGATGAGATTAAATCGGGCAGTTCGGTAAATGTTGACCGATATATGGATTTTCTTCCCAATCCCGCCGTATTTTTAAGTGACTACGCCAAAAATTCGGTCTTAATATTAAGTGAAAACCGTAATATTTCTTCCCGACTTAAAGCCCTCGAGGAGTCCCGTCTTGCCGCTTTGGAGGACCTTTTTGAAAACGGGGTTATAGATAGCGGAATAAACAGCTTTTATTTTGGCAGAGCAGAATTTTCTGAAATTATTTCAAAAATACCCACAATATATGTCGATAGCTTTACGGGAAGTAGTTACCCCGTAGCCCCCAAACAGGTTCATACCGTATTTGCCAAGCAGCTTTCCCCTTGGGGCGGCAGTATGGATGTTCTTTTAGATGATATTAAACCCGCCATAAAGCGTAAACAAACCGTTGTTATTTTGTCGGGGGGCGAAAAGGGTACAGATATTTTAATAAGTCAATTGGAAAACAACGGCATCCACGCCACCAAAGCGCTACATGATGATATAATAGCGGGTGTGGGTGTATTCGTTATGCCTCTCACCCTTTCAGCAGGCTTGGAATTTAGCGAACAAAATCTTCTTGTTATTGCTCATAAACCTCTGAATTTAGCGGCAAAAAAGAACAAAAACCGCAAAAAAGGTGAAGCCTTTAATTCTTTAGAGGAGCTTAAGGTGGGGGACTATGTTGTTCATTTCGCCCACGGAATAGGTCAGTTTGACGGCATCCACCGTATTGAAACGGGAAATGTTGTTAAGGACTATATAAAAATCAAGTACAAGGGTACTGATGTGCTCTATGTTCCCGTAACTCAGCTTGATTTGGTGTCACGATATATAGGTTCTTCGGATGAAAATGGACCTATTTTACACCGCCTTGGAGGTCAGGAATGGCAAAAAGCAAAGGCAAGAGTCCGCGCCGCCGTTAAGGATATGGCAAAGGAGCTTATTAAGCTTTACGGTGAGCGACTAAAGGTTTTGGGACACGCCTTTGCTCCCGATAGTGAGCTTCAGTTAGATTTTGAAGCCCGTTTTCCCTATGAGGAAACCGAAGACCAATTAACCGCCATAAACGAAATTAAATCCGATATGGAGCGCGCTGTTCCTATGGACAGACTCCTTTGCGGAGATGTTGGCTTTGGTAAAACCGAGGTTGCCCTTCGCGCCGCCTTTAAATGTGTTTGTGAGGGTAAGCAGTGTGCCATTTTAGTACCCACTACCATCCTTGCGTGGCAACACTATCTAACAGCTACCGAGCGTTTTGGTGAGCTTCCCGTTAAAATAGAAATGCTTTCCCGTTTTCGCACCAAAAAGCAGATAGAAAAGGCTATCGACGGTATGGCGCGTGGCGATGTTGACCTTGTTATCGGCACCCACCGTATGATTTCTGCCGATGTTCGTTTTCGTGATTTAGGTTTAGTTATTATTGATGAGGAGCAACGCTTTGGTGTAGCCCAAAAGGAAAAGCTCAAAACAATGTTCAAGGCGGTGGATGTGCTAACCTTAACCGCAACCCCCATTCCCCGTACCCTTAATATGGCAATGTCGGGAATTAGGGATATGTCCTCCATTGAGGAAGCACCTATGGACCGTCAACCCGTTCAAACCTATGTTTTAGAGCAAAATAACGGTATTCTTATTGAGGCAATAAATAAAGAGCTTCGTCGCGGAGGTCAGGTTTATTATCTCCACAATAGGGTGGAAAGCATAGCCCATTGTGCCGCAAGGCTTAAAACTGCCCTTCCCGATGCTAATATAGGTCTTGCCCACGGAAAAATGAGCGAGGAAGAGCTTTCAAAGGTTTGGAAATCCCTTTTAGAGGGCGAAATAGATGTGCTTGTTTGTACCACTATTATTGAAACGGGTGTAGATGTACCCAACTGTAATACCCTTATTATAGAGGATGCCGATAAAATGGGCTTGGCTCAGCTTCATCAAATAAGGGGCAGAGTAGGGCGCTCAAGCCGTAGAGCATATGCCTATTTTTGCTTCAAACGGGGCAAAGCGCTCAGCGAAATCGCCACAAAACGCCTTGAAGCAATAAGGGAGTATACCGAGTTTGGCTCGGGCTTTAAAATTGCAATGCGCGATTTGGAAATCAGGGGCGCAGGTAATATTTTGGGCGGTGAGCAACACGGTCATATGGAAACTGTTGGTTATGATATGTATATAAAGCTTTTGGGTGAGGCAATAAGCGAGGAAAAAGGGGAAGAAAAGCCCAAAACCGAGGAATGTTCGGTGGATTTGGATATAAGCGCAAATATCCCCGAAAGTTATATTCCCTCCCTTTCCCATAGGCTTAGTATTTATCGCAGAATAGCCGATATAAAAACTTTAGACGATAAATCAGATGTTATTGACGAGCTTTGTGACCGTTTTGGTGACCCACCACCCGAAGTTTTAGGGCTTATGGACGTAGCACTTTTAAAGGGCGCTGCAGGTCGCAACGGTATTTATGAAATATCGGGAGATAAAAGTGAAATTAATTTTTATGTTAAAAATTTCACCCCCGAAACCGCAAGCGAGCTTATAAAAAAATTCGGTCAGGGCACCCTTTTGGTACCCACCGAGCCCATACACTTTACAATTAAACTTAAACCCGGTCAAAGCACAATATCAATTTTAAAAAACCTTGCCGAAAGGCTTTAAAAATTTTTATGTTGAAGTTACACCAAAATATTTGAAGGAACTAATAAACCCTTACCGTAAGAGTTCCTACGGCAAGGGTTTTGTTTAAATGTTTTTAGACAAGTCTTGTAGTGAAACTTCTAAAATATCTTTCAAAGCTTCTTTTGATTCAATAGGTGTCATTCCGTCACCTAATGTTTCTATTACGGTTTTAAGTAATGTTACTCTCTCTGACTCCCTACGTGATTTAGGTTGTAAATCATCATACACCTTTTCATAAAACGCAAGCAACTTTTGCAAGCTTTCTTCTCTGTGATGAAAAACCTCTACTATTGCTTTCACTTTTGCAAGTGCTACCTCTGCAACAACGTCACACTTCACTTCGTGTTCTTCTTCATCGGGATTGTTTGTTATTGATTGTCGGTTTGCATCTGTAATACAATGTATGGCGCTAACAGTGTTTTTCAAATCTTGTAATTCAGTGTGTAATTTCTCTATTTGCTCTAATACATAAGGAATATTGTGTTTTGATATAGAAGTATCAATTTTAGTTGGAACTTCAACATTTACAGTATTTTCTGACATATTATTGTCCTCCAATTCATTATTTGGCGGACACGCAAGGCATATAGTGTTTTCATCTATGAAGCGTGCCCTGCCATTTTTAACAAGACCTTTTGCCCTTTTTGGGTAGGTCGCCTCATATTTATTTCCTTGTTCATCTACAACAATAATGTTTTTTTCTATGGGTATCATCCCCTTATTGTAAATGTGTGATACTGTTTTTTGTTATGGGTGCCACCCCTATCACAAATAAATCATAACACAGTTCAGTGGTTTTTTCAATAGATTTTATAAAAATTATAAACTTCAAAATTTAATTTTTGCAAGTCCGGCTTCGGCGGTTTCTTTATATGGTGATGATAAATCGTGTCCTGTTTCCTTCATTGTTTGAATAACATTATCCAAGGAAATTTTTCTTGTGCTCCATAAAAAGCTGGATAAATTTACCGCATTAATGGATCTCATTGCGGCGACGGCGTTCCTTTCAATACAAGGAATTTGAACCAATCCGCAAATCGGATCGCAGGTAAGACCTAAATGGTGTTCAATTGCAATTTCGGCGGCATATTCGATTTTTTCAATGCTCAGTTCAAACAATTCGGCAAGTGCGGCGGCAGCCATTGCACAGGCACTGCCTATTTCAGCCTGACATCCACATTCCGCACCTGAGATTGAGGCGTTTGTTTTAATTAGATTTCCTATTAATCCCGCAGTCATAAGGGCGTGTATAATTTGCTCATCACTAAAATTGTTCTTTTTTTGTTGATAATATAAAACGGCGGGAAGAACGCCTGCGGCTCCACAGGTGGGGGCTGTGACTATTGTTTCTCCTGAAGCATTTTGTTCACTTACTGCAAATGCATAAGAGCATACTATTCTGTTTTCCTTGGTTTCGGGTGTTTCGTCAATATGCTGACTGTTGTATAAGGTTTTTGCTTTTTTCTGCAATTCAAGACCGCCGGGCAGAACCCCCTCATCTTCGAGTCCCTTTTCAATAGAGAATTTCATTGACTCCCAAACCTTTTTAATATGGGAGTCAAATTGCTCATTCTCATTTTCTTTAACATATTCCCAAAGTCTTATTTTTTTGCTTTTGCAATATTCGGTTATATCTGTAAATTTATAATGCTTGTAAATGATTTTGGGCAATTCAACCGAAGAATTTTCAAAGACGATGTTACCGCCGCCTACGCTTAAAATTTTGGCTCTATCAATTTCCAAGTTATTTTTATAGGCAACAATCACCATTGTATTTGGATGGGGAATATTTTTTTCGGTGAAATTAAATTCTATATCGCAGTCGATGGGGGAGAGGGTTTTCTTTATTACTGTATCTGTACCGTGACCTCTACCCGTCTTTGCAAGAGAACCGTAAAGAATTATTTTAAAAAAGTCTGCCGTTTGATTTTTGGATTTGAAGATTTTGCAAGCCTTTTCAGGCCCTATGGTATGTGAGCTTGAGGGACCTCTGCCGATTTTGTATATCTCTGTTATTGATGACATACCTTCCAATGGCTTTTTTACTGTACTGATATTGGGCTTGCCATAGAAATAATCCATTGGCACATTAAAGATTTTTGCCAAGCTGAAAATATGCGCCGCAGATGGCTTAGATAATCCGTTTTCCCACTTTGAGACGGCTCTGTTGCTTATTCCAAGGTTTTCGCTAAGCTCTTTTTGGGATAATCCATTTTTAATTCGCAATTCCTTTATTGCTTGTGAACAGAATTTTTCCATACCTTTAACCTCATAAAATTTTATACTATTATTTTAACATAATATATATCAACTATAAAGTAAATATTCAAAAAAATATAATTATAAATCAACTGTTGGTTGACTTATATACCGCACATTGATTTATTTTTGCCTTTATGCTATACTAAACCTAATGTATGATAGTGTGCTATTATTTACCCAATCTTTACCAAAGTTGTTGTAAAATTATATATATGATTGTGTGGAGATGGAAAAGTGACTCTATTTTCAAAATACATAAAGGAAGTGAAGGTTTTTCATTTCTTTCCTATTTTTATTATTTAATCTACTCTATAAATTATTTTTTACATTCTCTTTTTTGTGCAATACTAAAACTAGAATTTAAAATTTACTGCATCTTAACCTTAAAAATGTTATATTAAACAAAGTGGAATATTTTGTAACATTCCCTTTGAAAGGAGAAATTATGTTAACATCACAAGAAATTATGCAGCTTATTGGTAGTCTTATATGGCTACTTGCAGGTGTGGGAGTTTTTATTGTTGGTATGAATTTTATGGGCGATGCCTTAGAAAAAAGTGCCGGTGGCGGTATGAAGCGACTTCTTGAAAGAATAAGCAATAATCGTTTTTCGGGTGTTGGCATCGGTGCGGGAGTTACTGCAATTATTCAAAGCTCCTCTGCAACATCGGTTATGGTAATCGGTCTTGTTAATGCGGGGGTTATGAGTCTAATGCAGGCAACCCCGATTATTATGGGCGCAAACATTGGTACAACCATTACGGGTGTGCTTATTGCCCTTAAAAACGATTATTTCAATATGGCAATGTATCTTCTTGCCTTTGTGGGTGTTATGCTGGGCTTTTCAAAAAAGGAAAAATCAAAGATTGCAGGTAGTCTTTGTTGTGGCTTAGGTCTTATTTTCGTTGGACTTGAGGTTATGAGCAGTGAGCAGGCTTTTGGAAATCCTCTTGTGGAAAATTTGTTTACTAACATTTTTAAAACCATTGATTTTCCCTTGCTTTTAATTTTGGTAGGCGTTGTATTTACCGGACTTATTCAAAGCTCCTCCGCGGCAACGGGTGTTGTTATTACAATGGTTGGCACGGGTGTGTTACCCCTTGATTTAGCTTTGTTTATTATTCTTGGTGCAAATATCGGTACCTGTGTAACAGCACTTTTAGCCTCGGTTGGCGCAAATGCAAACTCCAAGCGCGTAGCCCTTATACATTTTACATTTAATGTTATTGGTACGGCGTTTTTTACCGCTATTATATGGATATTCAAGGAACCTGTCGTTAATATGCTGGTTTCAGTTTTTCCGGGAGATGACCCAATGTCACTTCAAATGCGAGTATCCCTGTTCCATGTTATATTTAATGTAACCACTACCGTTTTATTGCTTCCATTCGTTAGGCGGTTGGTGGATTATTCCTGCAAGGTTATTAAGGATAAAAAGGAGCAAGAAGAAGTATTATCTCTTAAATATGTTGATGACAGACTTCTTTCTATGCCCCCCGTCGCCCTTATGCAGGTGAAAAAGGAAATGGATTATATGTTTAGCTTGGTAAAGGAAAACATCTCTCTTTCCTTTAACGCTTTGGAAACAGGAAAATCGGCAGATGGAGAAAAGCTTTTTGCAAATGAATTGGTTATAGATTTTACAAACGGCGCATTAACACAGTTTTTAATTAAGCTTTCTCCTATGGTTGAGCAAAGCGATGAACAGGTTATAGGCTCCTATTTCCATGTGTTAAACGATTTGGAGCGCGTTGGCGACCATGCCGAGAATTTTTATGAGATTGTTACAGAGATGGCATCTAAAAATATAATCTTCTCTGAAAGGGGCAAAAATGATATCAAAACAATGAGTGATAAAGTAATGCAAATGCTTGTTATCTCTAAGGATGCCTTTGATAATTTAAATAAAGAGGAATTATCAATGCTGGATGTATTTGAAGAAGAAATTGATACAATGAAAAAAGAGCTTACTGCAAATCATTTTTTCCGTCTTGCCGAGGGGGATTGCAGTATGGAGGTTAGCCCTTATTATTCCTCAACCGTTGCAGGGCTTGAGCGTGTAGCCGACCATCTTATAAATGTTGGTTACAGTATTGTAAACCCAATAGGCTCACAAAAAGAGGAAAATTAATAAGCTGCTTATAATTTTAATAATCTTACAAAAAGCAGGGAAGAAGTGATGTGTTTTTCACTTCTTCCCTTTTTAGATATTAGATGTTTAACCCGTTAATTTGCCGAATTTTTACTACGGTATTCAGAGGGGGTGAGACCATATCGCTCATAAAAGGCTTTGCTGAAATACCTTGCAGTTTTATACCCCACTTTATCGGCTATCAGATTTATGGGTAGCTTGGTATGAAGAAGTAAATTGCAGGCACGGTCCAAACGCAAACGAATTAAATAATTATGTGGTGTCATTTTTTGGGCTTTTTTAAAAAATCTTACAAAATACACCTCGCTGAAGCCTATAAAATCGGCATAAGCTTTTATTGGTAAATTTTGGGTGCAGGTCTCTTTCATATACTGCATAAGTTTTCGAAAATTGGAGTTTAATAAAGCTTGCTTTTTAGCGCCGCCAATATACATAAAAAGCTCCAAAAGCAAGGCATCGCAAATATCCTGCCAGAAGGGGTTGTTTTTTGCCACATACATTCGGTCTATTACATCAACAAAAAATGGAAAGTCTTCTTCAAATTCAATAATTCTGCTATCCAGACCGTATTTATCTAAAATTTCTTCAACCTTATTTCCTGAAAAATGTATCCAATATGTAGTAACGGGGTTTTGGTCAAATAAAGTTCTTAGCTGAGGTTCGTTTGGCTTATATATAGCCAAACTGTTTTCTTTCATTATTATTCGTTTTGGGGTTTCGCAGATAGTACCCTTTGCAAGAAAACTTATAAGATAGTCCTTTCTTCCATTGGGGCGGTCGACCAGTGTACACCCGTTATATTCGTTCAAATTTCTGCCAAATGCCATAACGCATATAGGTTTATCATCAACTGCAATATCGGCAACACTGGTAGTTTTTGGCACCCTAAAGCCGGGTAAAATTCCACCGTACCAACTGGGCATTTTTTTCATCCTTTCAAAAAGAGGTTAATTTTTTGGCATAAATGTTAATTTATACACATTTACTAATAGCTATATATATGTTAAATTTATATTAAAGAAGTCCTTTTTTATTATAAAATATCACATATTTGTGCATATGTCAATATTAAAAGGGCTATGGGTTTTTAAAATCATAAAACGAAAGGAAAATGTATTTATGGCAAAAATGGTTAAAAAATTTGCATCTGTTGTAATGTCCTTCCTTATGGTTTTATCGGTAATTGTTTTACCCGAAAACGGATTTGCGGTTTCGGCTCTTACCGCAGATAAGACCTACTACACCGAAAGAGGCACTACAGAAAGATTTACATCGGCAACGGCTGACGATTTTACAGCTACTGTTGCTGACCTTGTGGCGGCGGGATATACAGAATATTCCCAAAACGCTATTGCGTTCAACGGTAAAACCGATACTGCCGGTGCGGATAACCTTTATGCGGTTTATTTAAACGCAGATAAAACCGAGCTTAAGCATATTGCTTTTCACACCAACACCAAGGCTTTGCACATTACCACCCAAGCTCTGAACACAAATGATGCGCTTGCCTTAACCGAGGCTCCCGAATACACCGGTATTTGTGACCCCTTATTCATTCAGATTATGCCCGATGAAACGGTAGTGTCCGGTGGTACTAGCGGTATGTCATACGCACTTCGTATGCGTGACGGTCGCTTTATTATGATTGATAGCGGTATGGAGGTAGGCGATAACACCTATCAAGCAGATAATATTTATAATGTTTTAAATAAAAACAATGTGCTTGATGAAATCACTATAGCAGCTTGGGTTTTCACCCACGCACATAGCGACCACATCACTGCGTTTACCTCACTTGTTAATAAATATTATAACAGCGTTAATATTGAACAGCTCATTTATAACTATCCATGCGATGATGATATTTTAAAGGATCCCGATATGGCAGCGGATCAGGCTCTTTCAGAGGGCGGAATTATTTATGAACAAAGAAAAGCCATAGCCGAAAAATTACCCAATGTTAAAATTTCCACTCCTTATGCCGGTGACCTTTATAAATTCCCCGGTGTTGAATTGGAATTTTATCTTACCCCCACCGATATGTTCCCCGTAATGTGTTATCAGGGTAATGAATTTAATACTTCTTCCTTAATATTTAAAATTAAGGCAGAGGGTCAAGAGATTTTAATTACAGGTGACTCTGCCGATTATGCTTTGGTAAACATTGCTATGCCCCGTTTTGGTACATCCCTTGGCAGTGATATGGTTCAGATGGTACACCACGGTATCACCTTTGCAAACGGTGAGTTTTATGAGATGGTTGGTGCCGAAACTGCTTTCTGGCCTATTATCTCCAGCAGAGTTTCTACCATTGTAAAGCAAAAGCAGAATATGGGGATTATAAATGCTCCCAAAACCAAGGAGATTATTCTGTCATCCCTCGGAACCCGCACAATCACCCTGCCTTACACCCCTGCCGAAAGGGACGGACTTTTTGTAACTCCCGACGGTGAGGTTGTAGATAGCACTATCTATGAAAAGCCAACAG